>CAZNMK010000248.1:0-4793 GCA_964574045.1 uncultured Roseovarius sp.
AGCGCCAGCACGATCAGGTTGCGCCAGTTCCTGCCGGCCACGATCTCGCGCAGGATGAGCGCCGCCAGCGCCACCGGAAACGACAGATCGGCCGCGATCCCGACCCAGGCGGGAAAGGGCGCCGAAACCGTCACCGCCACCCGGCCCAGGAGCCAGAGCGCAAACAGCCCGCCCAGCCGCCAGCCCACCACCGGCAGCCGTCCGGTCCAGTTCGGCACCGCCGTCAGCAGAAATCCCGCGATCACCGCCCCGAGATAGCCGAAAAGCATCGCATGCGCGTGCCAGTCGACGGGCGAAAACCGGCTGGGAACCTCGGCCGCGCCCGTGAGCAGCGCGATCCAGACCGGCATCGCCAGCCCCGCCCAGAGCGCGCCGAAGAAAAAGAACGGGCGGAACCCGAACGACAGGATCGCCGGCCCCTGCCAGCGCCGCATCTTTTCTGCCGAGCTTTGCGCCATCGCGTTCACCTCTTCTCCTGGCCCCGCCAGTGCCGTTCGGGGCGGCAGCATCGTTGAGCATCCGCGCGACCGGCGGCGCGAAAAAGACATCTACAGCCATCGCCCCGGCACCGAAAGGGGCAAAGCGCGGCCGCGATGCGCAGCGCCACCCTCCGGCCGCGCGACACGGGGCTAGCGCGGATACGGCCGGCCCTGTTTGCGCCGGAACAACGTTCGGAACGGTTCTTGCCGCTATGAATGCCGCAGGACAGGAGAGCGCATGCCCCAACCCGACGACCCCGAGCTGATGCTGGACGAACTGATGCGGCAATGGCCGCAAACCGTCCCGGTCTTCATCCGGCACGGGATGCTGTGCGTGGGCTGCCTGGTGACGCCGTTTCATTCGGTGGTCGACGCCTGCGCCGAATACGGGCTCGACACCGGCGCCTTCATGGCCGAACTGCAGACCGCGGTCAGCGCCGGCCCTGAGCCCCGCTGAGCAGCATCAGCGCGTGCGCGTCGCGCACCACGATCCTTCGCCGCGCGCTTTTCACCAGTCCCCGTCTTTCCCACGCGCTCAGCAGGCGGCTGACGGTGTGAAGGGTGGTTCCGGTCAGTTCCGACAGATCCTGGCGCGTGATGGGAAAGGCGATCTCGATCCCCTCGTCGGTCTTGCGGCCGCTCTGGCCGATCAGCCGCAGGATGGCGTTGGCGATGCGCTGTTCGACCTGCTGCGTCGCCAGTTCCATGATCCGCGTGTTCATCTCGCCGATGCGGCGGCCGACGGTCTTGTAGGTCTCGGTGGCAAACCCGTCGTAGTCGCGCACGAAATCGGGCCACAGCCGCACCGGCCAGCCCAGGGTGATCGCCTCGGTCGCGGCGATGGCGGTGGCGGGGTAGGTTTCGCGCCCGATGGCCGGGGCGATCCCCAACAGCTGCCCCGGCGGGATGTGCAGCGCGATCACCTGTTCGCCGGTCTCGGTGATGCGCACCACCCGCACGTGGCCGTCGAGCAGCAGGTAGAAGCGGTCCGCCGGCGCGCCCTCGTCGAAGATGGCGGCGCCGGCCTCGTGCCGGCGCGACACCGCCAGGTCGAGGATATCGCGAATCCGCCGCCGATCGAGCCGCGAAAAGGGCGGCAGATCGGTCAGCAGGCTCTCGTCAAGGCGGAATTGGGGTTTGCCCTTGGCTTGGCCGGTCATGTCGGGGCCGGTTCTAGCCGCAACCGCGGCCGGGTTCACGCGGATTTCCGCACCCGGCGGCAAGAAAACCGTCATGCGGCCTGCCCCGTGGCAAGTTCGGGACGCGGGTACGCGCCAGCCTTGCCGGCAACGGCACCCGAACGCCGACCTGGCACGAGGGGGCGGCAGCGGCGAAAACCGCCCGTTTCAGCGCGACAGCGCCTTTGCCATCCCGGCCGCGGGAAAGCAGGTCTCGCTCCGGCCCGCCTGTTTCTGCCAGCGCCCGATGGAACGGCGGGTCTTGAACCCCGCCAGCCCGTCGACGCCGCCGACATCGTGGCCCCGCCGTTCCAGCCCGCGCTGGATGGCGGCGACGTCGCCGCGGGTCAGCCGCCCGGTCCTGCCCCAGCGGCCCCTGAAATCGCCCATGCCATAGCGGATGCGGTCGCCCAGATGCCCGACGAAAAGCGCGTAAAGGTCGCTTTCGTTGTATTTCTTCAGCACGTAGAAATTGGGCGTCACCACGAAGGCCGGCCCGTGGCGGCCCGCCGGAAGCATCAGGAATCCCTGGCCCGCGCGCTCGTGTTCGGGAAAGGGGCGCCCCGAGACGCGGGCGATGCCCATCGCCGCCCATTCGGCGATGCTGCGGCCCTGGTCGGGGCCTTCGAGCGTGCAGGACACGGTGTCGGGCAGGCGCACCTCGAACCCCCAGTCGCGCCCCGCGACCCAGCCGTGATGCGCCAGGTAGGCGGCGATCGACGCTATGGTGTCCTCTTCCGAGCGCCAGATGTCGGCACGCCCGTCGCCGTCGCCGTCGCGGGCAAAGCGCAGATAGGCCGAGGGCAGGAATTGCGGCTGCCCCAGCGCCCCGGCCCAGCTGCCCCTCAGCACCCCATCGGGCGCGAGGCCCTTTTGGGATATCTGCAGCGCGGCGATCAGCTCGTCGGTAAAGAACGCCGGTCGCGTGCTCATGAATCCCTTGGTCGCCAGCACGGCAAAGGCGTCGTGGCGGATGGCGACGCGTCCATAGCCGCTTTCGCGCCCCCAGACCGCCAGCACGATGCGCGGGGGCACGCCGGTGGCCACCTCGGCCGCCGCCAGCGCCCCGGCATGTGCGCGCGCCATGCGCCGGCCATGGGCGGCGGCATCGGCCAGCTTGCGGCCGGCGAAATAGCGCGCCGGGCTGCCGAACTCGGCCTGCAACTGCCTTTCCGGGGTCGGCGACGGCGCGCCCGGCGGCACCAGTTCCGGCAGCTCCCAGTTCAGCCCGACCCCGCCCAGCGCCGCGTCGAAGGTCTGCCGCGATACGCCCGCCGCCTGCGCGCGCGGCCACACCGTCTGGTCCAGCCACGACCGGAACTGGCGCTCGACCGCCGGGCGGTCCTGCGCCGGGGCGGCCGCCGGCAGGACCGCCAGCGCGGCCAGCAGACAGAGCAGTCGGATCGTCATCGCATTCATCACCTCGTTGCCGATACGCCGGCAGTCGTCTCCGACAGTATGCCTCGGTGCCGGCCATCGCGCGACGGTGTTTTTTCCGCCGGCCCCGGGCCCTGGCCGGTCGCGGACCGGCCGGATCGCGACTTGCATCCCGCGCTGCCGCGGCTAGGTTTCCACCGACCGGACCATGCAGGAGAGAGACCGCTCATGATCGCATCCTTTCAACACTTCCGTTACCGCCGATGAGCGGCACCCAGGCCCTGCGCCAGGGCGAGCGCGCGGTGGATCTGCCGCCCCCCGCCGACGCCACCCTGCGGTTCATCGGTACCATCCGCACCCCCTGGCCCCGGCGCGAGGACTGTCCGCGCCAGGGCGACCCCGACGACGGCCCCGAATGCCGCATCGTCGTCGATCCGGCCTGGCACCCCGCACTGGCGGGGCTCGAGGCGCATGAGCGCATCGAGGTGTTCTACTGGATGCATCAGAGCCGCCGCGACCTGGTCGCGCAAAGCCCCCGCGACGACGGCGAGACGCTGGGCACCTTCGCGATCCGCTCTCCGATCCGGCCCAATCCGATCGCCACCTCCGTCGTCCGCCTGCTCGGGATCGAGGACGGCACGCTGGTCGTGCGCGGCCTCGACTGCATGGACGGCACGCCGCTTGTGGACCTCAAGCCCGCCCGCTGCTCGTTCGCGCCAAAGCCCCGGCACGCAGGCACGCGAACGCCACGATAGGCGCGCAAGAGGCGCCCGCGACGGACGAGCGGCCGGAATCGCCGCGACACGGACCTGCCCCGCCCCACGCACCATCTGGCGGCGGCGGACGGTTTGGCCTAGAACGGCATCCAGTATCGGGTCCGATTCCGGGGCACCGACGGGCTGCGGGCCGACCCCCGCGGGGCATTGCAGACCCGAACGACGAGAGGGCAGGTTGGCGTGAAGATCACCATGATCGGTGCTGGTTATGTCGGGCTGGTTTCCGGCGTCTGTTTTTCCGATTTCGGCCACGACGTGATCTGCGTCGACAACGACGCCGGCAAGATCGGGCGGCTCGATCGCGGCGAGGTGCCGATCTTCGAACCCGGCCTCGACGCGCTGATGGCGAAGAACGTCGCCGCCGGGCGGCTTTCCTTCACCGCCGATCTGGCGGCGGCGGTCGGGGGCGCGGACGCGGTCTTTATCGCCGTGGGCACCCCGACGCGGCGCGGCGACGGGCACGCCGACCTGAGCTATGTCATGGCCGCCGCCGAGGACGTGGCGCGCGCGCTGACGGGCTATGCGGTCATCGTCACCAAATCGACCGTGCCGGTGGGCACCAACCGCAAGGTCAAGCAGATCGTCGCCAAGGCCAACCCCGAGGCCGAGTTCGACGTCGCCTCGAACCCCGAATTCCTGCGCGAAGGCGCGGCGATCGAGGATTTCATGAAACCCGACCGGGTCGTGGTGGGGGTGCAGTCGGACCGCGCGGCGGCGGTGATGGCCGACATCTATCGCCCGCTCTACCTGCGCGATTTCCCGATCGTCACCACCGACCTGGAAAGCGCCGAGATGATCAAGTACGCCGCCAACGCCTTTCTCGCCACCAAGATCACCTTCATCAACGAAATCGCGGCGCTGTGCGAACGCGTCGGCGCCGACGTCAAGGAGGTGTCCCGCGGCATCGGTCTCGACGGGCGGATCGGCAACAAGTTCCTGCACGCGGGCCCCGGCTATGGCGGGTCGTGCTTTCCCAAGGACAC
>CAZNMK010000249.1:0-4765 GCA_964574045.1 uncultured Roseovarius sp.
GGTGATGGAATACGACCGCGCCACCGGCTGGCTGGTGGGCGGGGAACATGACGGCATGCGGGCGATGTTCACGATGATGAACAACGCGCGCCTCGGCGTCGGCGTGCAGGGCATCGGCGTGGCCGAGGGGGCGTTCCAGCACGCGCTGGCCCACGCCACGGAACGCCGCCAGGGCCGCAGCCCGCTGCCCGACGACAAGGCCACCGGCGCCATCGTCGATCATGCCGATGTGCGGCGGATGCTGGCAACGATGAAGGCCGAAACCCTTGCCGCGCGCGCCATCGCGCTGGCCACCGCGGTGGCGATCGACATGGCCCGCGCCACCGGCGGCGCCGCTCATGCCGCGCGCGCCGCATTCCTGACCCCGATCGCCAAGGCGTTCGGCACCCGGACCGGCATCCGCGTCGCCGACACGGGCGTGCAGGTGCATGGCGGCATGGGCTATATCGAGGAGACCGGCGCGGCGCAGTATCTGCGCGACGTGCGGGTGACGGCGATCTACGAGGGCACCAACGGCATCCAGGCGATGGACCTCGCGGGGCGCAAGCTGATGGATGGCGGCGAGGCGGCGTTCGCGCTGATCGACGAGATGCAGACCCGCGCCGAGGCCGCGCGCGGACGCCTGCCCGATCTGGCCGGGCCGGTCTGGAGCGCCGCCGAATCGCTGCGCGAGGCAAGCGAATGGATGCTGGCGCAGTCCGACATGACCGACCGTTTCGCCGGCGCGATGCCCTATCTCCTGGGCTGGGCGCGGGTGCTGGGCGGGCATTTCCACCTGGCCGCGGCGCTGGCCGAGGCGCAGCCCGGCCCGCGCACGCGGTTGGCGCGGTTCTATGTCGGGCGGCTCCTGCCCGAACATTCCGCACTCCTGGCGCAGGCGACGGCCGGCGCGGATGACCTCTATGCGCTCACGCCCGGGGACCTGGTGGCATGATGGACGGCGGCGCGGGCCTCCTGCGCTATCCCCACGCCGAGCCGCCGGGCTGGGGCGAGGCGGTCGAGATGGCCGAGGGCGTGCTGTGGATCCGCCTGCCGCTGCCGATGGCGCTCGATCACGTCAATATCTACGCGCTCGACGAGGGCGACAGCTGGACGGTGGTCGATACCGGCGTTCATTCCAAACGGTCGGTGGCGCTGTGGGAGGACGTGCTCGCCGGGCCGCTCGGGGGGCGGCCGGTGGGGCGGGTGATCCTGACGCATCACCACCCCGACCATGTCGGCATGGCCGGCTGGCTGATGGAACGCTGCGGCGCCCAACTGGTGACGACGCGCACGGCGTGGCTCTTCTCGCGGATGCTCATCCTCGACGTCGAGGAACGCCCGACCGAGCAGTCGCTCGCGTTCTGGCGCGCGGCGGGTGCGGCGCCCGAGATCTACGCGGCGCGCAAGGCACAGCGGCCGTTCAACTATGCCGACATCTGCCATCCGCTGCCGGTGGGATACACCCGCGTCAAGCAGGGCGACACGCTGCGCGCCGGCGGTCGCGACTGGGATGTGCATATCGGCAACGGGCACGCCCCCGAACACCTGACGCTGTGGAGCCGGTCGGACAATCTGGTGATCGCCGGCGACCAGATCATTTCCTCGATCAGCCCCAATATCGGCGTCTTTCCGACCGAGCCCGAGGCCGACCCGGTGGCCGAATGGCTGGAATCCTGCGGCCGGCTGGCGGCTCTGGCGCGCGAACATCACCTGGTGCTGAGCGGGCACAAGCTGCCGTTTTCGGGACTGCCGGTCAGGATGCGGCAGCTGATCGAGAACCACCACGGCGCGCTCGACCGGCTGCGCGAGCACCTGCGCACCCCGCGCACCGCGGCGGAGTGCTTCGCGCCGCTCTTCAAGCGCTCGGTCGACGAGGGCATATACGGCCTCGCGCTGGTCGAGGCGGTCGCGCATCTCAACCATCTGCGCAAGGCAGGCGAGGCGACGCGCCGGCGCCGCGAGGACGGCGCCTGGCTCTGGCAGGCGGGGGAATAGGGCGCGAGGCAAGCACTATAGCAGGATGAGTTTCGTCGGGATCAACGTTCGCCCCCCATTCTTCTCCGGGGCGTTAGCCCCGGATCGCGCCCGACCCCGCCCCCCAGGGCGGGCGCGATTGCGCCCACCCTCGGTGTCGGGCGCGATCCTCTCGTCAACGCAGTGGTTCAAACGCAAGTCACCTTGCTTGTCCAATAGCGATGCGGGCTTTTTTCGCAGAGCGAAAGCCGCCGCCCGCCGCAACGCCCGGCCCCAGGGAGCCGCATCCGGGTGGTGACAGCCCCCCGCGAATGCGGTATCCAACCGCCAGAGCGGCAAGGCGAATGACAGGGAACCGGACCGATGAGCGAGCACAAGCATGGCGAGATGGACATCGCGGCGCACGAAAAGACCTTCGAGGGATTCGTGCGCGCCGCAGCATGGTGCGGCGGGCTGAGCATCGCCGTGCTGATATTCATCGCCCTCGTCAACAGCTGAGCCGGCACAGCGGGGCCGCATGCCCCGGCCCGATCTGCCGTGACTTGACCGAACCCGGGCGCTATACTGCTGCCACCGGCGCCGGCAAGAGCGCGCAGAGGCAAGAGGCATGGCATATCCCGAAAACCTGACCCTGCGCTGGAGGCGGCTGCAGAACCGGCTGGCCGCCCGCCGGGCGGTGATGGGCCGGCCCGCCACCGCCTTCAGATCGCAGCCCGAACCGCGCAACATCGGCAGCTTTGCCCGGGGCCGGCAGCTGGTCGCCGGCAATTTCCTTTTCGCCGGGCACCTGTTGCAGGCCCCCGACGCCGGCATGTGGGATCTCGACCCGCCCGACCGCGGCTTTGCCGAGGCGCTGCACGGGTTCGGCTGGCTCGACGATCTGGCGGCGGCGGGCGACGGCCCGGCGCGGACCTGCGCGCAGGCCTGGCTCTGGGGCTGGATCGGGCGTTTCGGGCGCGGCCGCGGGCCCGGCTGGACGCCCGATCTGACCGGACGGCGGCTGATGCGATGGATCAGCCACGCCTTTTTCCTGCTCAGCGGGCAGGACGGCGATGCCTCGCGGGCATTCTATCGCTCGCTCGCGGCGCAGACGGTCTTTCTCGGCCGCCGATGGAAGGCGGCGGCGCCGGGGCTGCCGCGATTCGAGGCGCTGACCGGGCTGGTCTATGCCTCGATCTCGCTCGAGGGGATGGAGCGCCACCTCGCCCCGGCGCTGGCGGCGCTCGACCGCGAATGCCGCGGCCAGGTCGACGCCGAGGGCGGCCTGCCGACGCGCAACCCCGAGGAACTGCTCGACGTCTTCGCCCTGCTGACCTGGGCGGCGGTGGCGCTGGGCGAGGCCGGGCGCGGCGCCAGCGAAACCCACTGGGCGGCGATCGAGCGTATCGCGCCGACGCTGCGCACGCTGCGCCACGCCGATGGCGGGCTGGCGCGGTTTCACGGCGGCGGCCGCGGCGCCGAAGGCCGGCTCGATCAGGCGCTGGCCGACAGCGGCGTCAAGGGACGGGCGCCGGTCGGGCTGGCGTTGGGGTTTGCCCGCCTCGGCGCCGGACGCACCAGCATCGTCATCGACGCCGCGGCGCCGCCGCGGGGCCGCGCCTCGGCCGAGGCGCACGCCTCGACCCTGGCGTTCGAGCTGACCTCGGGACGCCGGCCGCTCATCGTCAATTGCGGCTCGGGCGCGAATTTCGGCACCGGCTGGCGCCGCGCGGGCCGCGCCACCCCGTCGCATTCCACCCTGGTGCTGGCGGAACGTTCCAGCGCGCGGCTGGGCCCGGTGCGCGACGGGCGCGAATACCTCGCCGCCGCCCCGCGCCGGGTGCCGGTCGAGCTGAGCCAGGCGCAGGACGGATCGCGCTTCGAGGGCGGGCATGACGGCTATGTCGCCGAGTTCGGGCTGACCCATGTCCGCCGGCTGGAGCTGACCTTCGACGGGCGCGGGCTGGTGGGCGAGGACATGCTGCTGACGCTCGACGAGGGCGACCGCCCGCGCTTCGACGCCGCGCTCGATGCCACCGGGCTAGACGGCATCCCGTTCGAGATCCGCTTTCACCTGCACCCGGATGTCGACGTGTCGCTGGACATGGGCGGGCATGCCGCCTCGATGGCGCTGATGAGCGGGGAGATCTGGATCCTGCGCTGCGACGGCAGCGCCACGATGGCGGTGGAGCCGAGCGTCTACCTGGAAAAGACCCGGCTGAAGCCGCGTGCGACCAAACAAGTCGTTCTATCCGGCCGCGCGATGGAGTATGCGACGCGCACGCGCTGGTCGCTGGCCAAGCCGCAGGAGACGCCCGTCGGCATCCGCGATCTGGCGCGCGACGGGCTGGACCCGGTGACCGAAACCTGACTGGAACGAGCAAGGAATTTCCGCCGATGACCGACAATGCGCCGCTGCGCCGCGCCCTGATTTCCGTATCCGACAAGACCGGCCTCGTTCCCCTGGGGCAGGCGCTGGCCGAGCGCGGGGTCGAGCTGGTATCGACCGGCGGCACCGCGCGCACGCTGCGCGAGGCGGGGCTAGAGGTGCGCGACGTCGCCGATCTGACCGGGTTTCCCGAGATGATGGACGGCCGCGTCAAGACGCTGCACCCGGGCGTGCATGGCGGGCTCCTGGCGCTGCGCGACAACCCCGCCCACACCGGCGCGATGGACGAACACGGGATCGGCGCGATCGACCTCCTGGTGGTCAACCTCTACCCGTTCGAGGCGACCGTGGCGCGCGGCGCCGACTACGACACCTGCGTCGAGAATATCGACATCGGCGGCCCGGCGATGATTCGCGCCGCCGCCAAGAACCACGCCTTCG
>CAZNMK010000250.1:0-4759 GCA_964574045.1 uncultured Roseovarius sp.
TGGTCGCCGCCTTCCGCGCCACGCTCGAGGAGGTGACGGCGGCCGATCTCATCGTGCATGTGCGCGACATCTCGCACCCCGAGACAGCCGAGCAGGCGGCGGATGTCGAGGCGATCCTCGAAAGCCTGGGCGTGGCGCGAACGGTGCCGCGCATCGAGGTCTGGAACAAGATCGACCTCTTGGAGGCGGAAGCCCGGCGGGTGGCGGAAAACCGCGCCGCGCGCGGGGGCGGCGATCCCGTGTGCCTGCTCTCGGCAACGACCGGCGAGGGCATCGAAACCCTGGCGGCGATGATCCGCGAGGGCGTTGCCGGCGCCACGCGCGAGAGCCGGTTGCGCCTGCGCTTCGATGAGGGCAGGCGCCGCGCCTGGCTCTATGACCGCGGTCTTGTCGAGGCCGAGGAGCAGGACGATGAGGGTTACCGCCTGACCGTGCGCTGGACCGCCCGGCAGGAGGCGCAGTTCGAGCGGCTCTGAGCGGACGAAAGGGGGGGCGCTGCCCCCCGTCGTGCCCCCCTGGGTTGGCGCCTCCCCCCGGAGTATTTGTGCGCAAGATGAATGGGGGCGGGGCGTCCGCCTTCATCTTGCCCCAAATACTCGTGCCGCAGGCGGCCCGACAGAGCCGCCGGCCGTGCCCGTGGTTTAGCGCGCGCGGGCGCGATAGTGATCCAGAACGAAGACGCGGATCGCCGAGGCTAGGCCCGCATCCAGCCCGCGGGCGGCGTCGATTTCGGCGGCCAGCGCGTTGAGCGGCTGGCCCCGCCCGGCGGCGATGGCGCGGAAGGCGTCCCAGAATTCGGGCTCGAGCGAGACCGATGTGCGGTGGCCGCGCAGCGTGAGCGAATGCTTGACCGGGCGCGCGTTCATCGCTCGCGTTTCGAGCCGTCGAGATGGGCGCTCGCGCGGGCGGCATCCGCCGCCTCGCGCGCCTTCTGCGCCTTGGTGCGGCCGAATTTCACCGCGTTTTCATCGGCGCGCGCGCGTTTCTCGGCGCGCGCCTTGTCCTTGCGGACGCGGCCCAGGTTGACGGGCTTGCCGCTCATTTCGGGCCGATCATGTTCTCGGGGCGCACGACGCGGTCGAAGGTTTCCTCGTCGACGAAACCGAGCGCGACCGCCTCCTGCCGCAGGGTGGTGCCGTTTTTGTGCGCGGTCTTGGCCACCTTGGTGGCGTTGTCATAGCCGATCTCGGGCGCCAGCGCGGTGACAAGCATCAGCGATTCGCGCATGAGTTTCCCGATGCGCGCCTCGTCGGCCCTGAGCCCGGCGACAAGGTTGTCGGTGAAGGCGCCCGCGGCGTCGCCCAGAAGCTGCATGGATTGCAGCACGTTGTAGGCCATCATCGGCTTGTAGACGTTGAGCTCGAAATGCCCCTGGGAGCCGGCGAAACCGACCGCGGCGTCGTTGCCCATGACATGGGCGCAGACCTGGGTCAGCGCCTCGCACTGGGTGGGGTTGACCTTGCCCGGCATGATCGACGAGCCGGGCTCGTTTTCGGGCAGGATGAGCTCGCCCAGCCCGCAGCGCGGCCCCGAGCCGAGGAACCGGATGTCGTTGGCGATCTTGAAGAGGGACGCGGCCACGGTTTTCAGCGCGCCCGACATCTCGACCATCGCGTCATGGGCCGCCAATGCCTCGAACTTGTTGGGCGCGGTGACGAAGGGCAGGCCGGCGATGCGCGCCATGTTGTCGGCAACCGTCTTGTCCCAGCCCCTGACGGTATTGAGCCCGGTGCCCACCGCGGTGCCGCCCTGGGCGAGCTCATGGATGCGCCCCAGCGCGCCCCTGACGCGCGCGATGCCCATCGCGACCTGGTGGGCGTAGCCGGAAAATTCCTGCCCCAGCGTCAGCGGCGTCGCATCCTGGGTATGCGTACGGCCGATCTTGATGATGTGCTCGAACGCGGCGACCTTTTCCTGCAACCCGGCGTGCAGTTTTTCCAGCCCCGGCAGCAGCACGTCCCGTGCGCTCATGGCGGTGGCGATGTGCATCGCGGTCGGGAAGGTGTCGTTCGAGGACTGGCCCATGTTGACGTGGTCGTTGGGGTGCACCGGATCCTTGCTGCCCATCTCGCCGCCCAGCATCTCGATGGCGCGGTTGGCGATGACCTCGTTGGCGTTCATGTTCGATTGCGTGCCCGACCCGGTCTGCCACACCACCAGCGGAAAATGGTCGTCGAGCTTGCCCGCCGCAACCTCGCCCGCCGCCGCGACGATGGCGTCGGCGCGCCGGTCGTCGAGCTTGCCCAGCGCCTTGTTGGCTTCGGCGCAGGCCTGCTTGATGACGCCGAGCGCGCGCACGATGGCGATGGGCTGGCGTTCCCAGCCGATCGGAAAGTTGATCAGCGAGCGCTGGGTCTGGGCGCCCCAGTACCTGTCGGCGGGCACCTCCAGGGGGCCGAAGCTGTCGGTTTCGGTGCGGGTCTGGCTCATCGGCGGCTCTCCTGAAAGGGTCTCGCCCCCGTCATAGCCATTCGCTGGGAAAGTTCAATGCGACGCGCGGGCCGCGCGGGCCCTGGCCGCCTATTTGCGGAAACTGTCGAGGCTGACGATCTCGGCGTCGTGGGCCTCTTCGGGCTCTTGCTCGACATCCTCGGCGATGCCGGCGGGTTCGTCCCCGTCGGTGCCGTCATCGCCGTCCTCGTCGTCGTGGCTCTCGAAGCGCAGGCCGAATTCGACCGACGGATCGACGAAGGTCTTGATCGCGTCGAAGGGAATGTAGAGCCGTTCCGGCGCGTCGCCGAAGTTGAGCGTGACGCCAAAGCCCTCGGCGCCGACCTCGAGGTCGTCGAACCAGTGCTGCATGACCACCGTCATCTCGGTCGGGTAGCGGTCCTTCAGCCAGCCCGCCAGGCGGGCGTCGGAGTGGGTGGTGTCGAAGGTGACGAAGAAATGATGGGCGCCCGGCAGCCCGTGATCGCGGACCTGCGACAGCACCTCGGAGATGAGGCCGCGCATGGCGTTGTGCATCAGTTTGCCGTAGTCGATCTCGCGATCCATGAACTCCCCCGGTCCCGGCAGTGCTCTGGCCGGTCCTGCTGGTCTGGTTCCTAACAAAGACCGCCGCCGGTTCGGCGTCAAATCAAAAATTCCCGGCCGGCGGCGAGGATGGCCATCAGCGCCAGCGTGGCCACCATCGGCAGGCGCAGGAGGAACAGCAACGCGCCCGCCAGGGCCACCAGCACGGCCATTTCCGGCTGCAGGCTGGCCGCCGCGACCTTCGGTCCGAAACGGCCCGCGGCGACGTCGGCGAACAGCACGTGCAGCGCGAACCAGACCGAGAGATTGAGAATCACGCCCACGACGCCGGCGGATATCGCGTCGAGCGCGCCCCTCAGCCGGGGGCGGGCGAGCAGCATCTCGATATAGGGGGCGCCGGCGAATATCCACAGAAAACAGGGGGTGAAGGTGACCCACAGCGTCAGCACCGCCGCCGCCGCGGCCAGCCCCGGCCCGCCCTGGGCGAAACCCGCCATGTAGCCCACGAACTGGGTCACCAGGATCAGCGGGCCGGGCGTGGTCTCGGCCAGCCCCAGCGCGTCGATGATCTGCGGCGTGCTCAGCCAGCCATGGGTTTCGACCACGGCCTGGGTCATGTAGGCCAGCACCGCATAGGCCCCGCCGAAGGTGACCACCGCGAGCTGCGAGAAAAAGACGGCGATCTCGGTCAGGAACGCCGCCCCCGACAGCCACAGCGCCGCCACCGGTGCCAGCCACAGCGTGCCCCAGACGGCGACGGTCAGGCCGGTTCGCGGCCGCCGCGCGGGGGCGGGCGGGGGCGTCTTGACCCCCTCGCCGCGGGTGGAGGCGAAGCCCCACAGCGCCGCCGCCGCGACGATCAGCGGAAACGGCACCGACAGGAAGAAGAGCGCGACGAAGGCCACCCCCGCCTGCGCCCAGCTCGCCGGTCCCCTCAGCGCCTTGCGCGACAGCCGCCACAGCGCCTGCAGCACGATCGCCACCACCGCCGCCTTGACGCCGGCGAAGAGCGAGCGCACCAGCGGCACGTCGCCGAACTGGGCATAGCCGATCGCCAGTGCCATGATCACCGCCGCTCCGGGCAGCACGAACAAGAGCCCCGCCGCCAGCCCCCCGGCACCCCGCGCAGCCGCCAGCCGGCAGAGGTCGCGAGCTGCATCGCCTCCGGCCCCGGCAGCAGCATGCAAAACGAGAGCGCCTGCAGGAACTGGCTTTCGTCGATCCATTCGCGGCGCTCGACAAGCTCGGCATGCATCAGCGAAATCTGCGCCGCCGGCCCGCCGAACGACAGCAGGCCGATCCGCCCGAAGGTGGCGATCAGCCGTGACATCGGAACTGTCATCTGCCGTGATCCCCGCCGCTGGCCCGCCGCCGGGCCGATGGCAAGGCGCATCGCAGACCGTCCCGCCTGCGTCAAGGCGCGCGGCGGGTGCGGCCGGTCGTCTTGCGGCTTGCCGATGGGGCTGAGGGTGAAAGTGCAGGCTTCTGTTGCCAGGTGCCTGCGAACCCCGCCTTGCCTGGCTAGAGGCAAGGGCTTCAGTTTTCGGTCCTGTTACCGCTTACGCGGCAACGGCGACCGGAGCATGATTGTCGTTGGCAATTATGCTTTACGGACCGATAACGGTGGTACCTCACCGGGACAAAGCAACCCCTTTAGACGTTCGTCGATCCTGTTTCGGCCCCATGACCCGCCAACGACCGGGTATCTGGTGGAGCCGCCGGGTACCGCCCCCGGGTCCGATCCGCTTATTACGAGCGCGTTTATGTCCATAGTCCCCGAGGG
>CAZNMK010000251.1:0-4740 GCA_964574045.1 uncultured Roseovarius sp.
CCGGAAAAAACAAAGGCGGTCGTTGGTTCAGGAGTATCTACCACGGCTTTGGCTGTTTCAACCCCAGCCAACCAAGCGATGACTTCCTGCGGCCGGGAAGGCGTGACCAAGGATCACAACCCAATTCCAAGATCGACTTATCGCGAAACGCCTTAATTGCCTTCCTGACCGATGCAGTCTTGTCCTTGCAGTCGTCAGGAGAATAGACCCGTGCGCCATGAACCATCTTGTTCCGCATGGTCACGGCTCCGGGAACGTGCTGCCACACCTGAGATCCAACAAAGTCCTGGAGCGTGCGGTGGTTTTTCTCGAATACGGGCCACATTCGCACCATGTTGCGAAATCCCATACTGGCAAAGAGATCATCGCACTGCTTCGATGTGAAGCCGCGATTGAGGGCACAATATCTCAGAGCCCGTCTTACGCTCTTCTCGAATGCGAATATTCCAGCAAGGAGTGCTTCCGCGTGAAGATCATAACGCGCGAGTGCGTCAAGCCGCGTGTTGACTTCGTCGAAGCCGAAATTGACCGGATACATGCCAAACCTCCAATCCCTTTGTACGATCATTCACAGGAACTGACCGGCCATCGCCGGTACCATTTACCCGTGCCCCAACCTCGCCACCCGCTCGTGACACGGGCAGCTTACCAGGTGGTCGTTGACCATGCCGACCGCCTGCATGAAGGCATAGACGATGACGGGGCCGCAGAACTTGAAGCCCATTTTCTTCAAATCCCGTGAAATTGCGCGGGAGATTTCGGTCTCGGTGGGCACGTCCGAGAGGCGTTCCCAGCGGTTCTGGATCGGCTTGCCGCCGACGTGATCCCAAAGGAAGCGGTCGAACCCGCCTTCGGCCTCGATCCCTATCCAGGCGCGGGCGTTGCAGATCGTCGCCTCGATCTTGCCGCGGTGGCGGACGATGCCGGGGTCGCGCAGCAGGCGGGCCACCTCGGCCTCGCCCCAGCCGGCGATGACATGCGGGTCGAAGCCCATAAAAGCCTTGCGGAAATTGTCGCGCTTTTTCAATATCGTGATCCAGCTCAGCCCGGCCTGGAAACCGTCGAGCACCAGCTTTTCCCACAGCGCGCGGCTGCCCCATTCGGGCACGCCCCATTCGGTGTCGTGATAGGCCTCGTAGATGGGGTCGGGCCCCACCCAGCCGCATCTTTCCGCCATTCGGCCTCCCTCGCCGGCGCGGGAACGTTCGAATTCGCGCTTTAAGGTTTCCTTAGCGGCTCCGCTCCAGCCTGTGAAGCGCGCCAACGAACGGAGCATGCTCATGCGTCGAGAACCGTGGATATGGGCCGACATCCCGGCGGGCCACGACAGCCCGCTTAATTTCGCGGTCGCGAGCCGCGACGCACAGGTCGTGCGCATGGTCGACGACGCCGTGCGCGAGGGCCGCGCGATGCTGGCCTATCAGGCGGTTGTCCCCGCCGGCGACCCCGCCCGCCCGGCGTTCTTCGAGGGGCTGATCCGGGTGATGGACGGGACCGGCCGCATCATCCCCGCGCAGGACTTCATCGCCGCGATCGAGGCGACCGAAACCGGGCGCATCGTCGACTGCATCGCGCTGGAACAGGGGCTCAGGGCGATGCACGACTATCCCGACCTGCGGCTCGCCATCAACATGTCGGCGCGCTCCATCGGATACGGGCGCTGGAACGACACCCTGCGCCGCGGCCTGCAGGGCGACCCGACGGCGGGCGAACGGCTGATCCTCGAGATCACCGAAAGCTCGGCCATCCAGGTGCCCGAACTGGTGGTCAGCTTCATGAGCGATCTGCAGCGCCAGGGGATCAGCTTCGCGCTCGACGATTTCGGTTCGGGCTACACCTCGTTCCGCTATCTCAAGCAGTTCTATTTCGATATCCTCAAGATCGACGGCCAGTTCATCCGCGGCGTCGCCCACGACCCCGACAACCAGATCCTGACCGCCGCGCTGTTGTCGATCGCGCAGCAGTTCGACATGGTCTGCGTCGCCGAGAACGTCGAAACGTCCAACGATGCCGCCTATCTGCAGCAGATGGGAATGGACTGCCTGCAGGGGTACTACTACGGCGCCCCCACCATCAGACCGCCCTGGGACGAAAGCGCCTGGAAAGGCGCCACCGCCTGAGCGTCCGTGCCCGGCACGCCAACCGCCGCCGCCCCGGCCCATTGTGACAATCGAACCGTTGCCGCAGCGCGGCGTATACGCTAAGACCGCATGCGACGGCGGGGTGGCCGGGGCATGTCGGGGCCGTATCCGATGTGATTTCCGGGGTTCCACCGCCCATGCTCACACCTGGTGGAGGAAGATCATGACCAACATCGTCATCGCATCCGCGGCGCGCACCGCCGTCGGCTCGTTCAACGGCGCGTTCGCCAATACCCCGGCCCACGATCTCGGCGCCGCCGTGCTCGAGGCGGTGGTCGCCCGCGCCGGCATCGACAAGGCCGAAGTGTCGGAAACCATCCTCGGTCAGGTTCTGACCGCGGCGCAGGGGCAGAACCCGGCGCGCCAGGCCCATATCAACGCCGGCCTGCCGGTCGAAAGCGCCGCCTGGGGCATCAACCAGGTCTGCGGCTCGGGGCTCAGGGCGGTGGCGCGGGGCGCCCAGCACATCCAGTTGGGCGACGCACAGATCATCGCCGCCGGCGGGCAGGAGAACATGACGCTCAGCCCCCACGCCGCGCATCTGCGCGCCGGCCACAAGATGGGCGACGTGAAATACATCGACACCATGATCCGCGATGGCCTCTGGGACGCCTTCAACGGCTATCACATGGGCCAGACGGCCGAGAACGTGGCCGAGAAATGGCAGATCAGCCGCGAGCAGCAGGACGAATTCGCCGTCGCCAGCCAGAACAAGGCCGAGGCCGCGCAGAAGGCGGGCCGCTTCGACGACGAGGTGATCGCCTTCACCGTCAAGACCCGCAAGGGCGACATCGTCGTCGACAAGGACGAATACATCCGCCACGGCGCCACCATCGAGGCGATGCAGAAACTGCGCCCGGCCTTTGCCAGGGACGGCTCGGTCACCGCCGCCAACGCCAGCGGCATCAACGATGGCGCCGCGGCGGTGCTGCTGATGACCGCCGACGAGGCCGAGAAGCGGGGTATCGAGCCGATGGCGCGCATCGCCTCCTACGCCACCGCCGGGCTCGACCCGTCGATCATGGGCGTGGGTCCGATCCATGCCAGCCGCAAGGCGCTGGAAAAGGCCGGCTGGAAGGCCGAGGACCTGGACCTGGTCGAGGCGAACGAAGCCTTCGCCGCCCAGGCCTGCGCGGTCAACAAGGACATGGGCTGGAACCCCGAGATCGTGAACGTGAACGGCGGCGCCATCGCCATCGGCCATCCGATCGGCGCCAGCGGCGCGCGCATCCTCAACACGCTCTTGTTCGAGATGAAGCGGCGCGACGCCAGGCGCGGCCTCGCCACGCTGTGCATCGGCGGCGGCATGGGCGTGGCCATGTGCCTCGAGCGCGGCTGACGCCCAACGTGCCGGGCAAGGGGCGCCGCGGCGGCGCCCCTTTCGTTCTCCGGCCTTTGCCGCATCGGCGGCGTTTCGCACGCATGGCGGGAAATATTCCCGCAATAATGTTGCGTCTTTCACCTTGAATGGGTAACAGAGTTACCAGAGATCATTTCCAGACCGGAGGACAGACATGGCTAGAGTCGCACTTGTGACCGGCGGCACCCGCGGCATCGGCGAGGCGATTTCCAAGGCGCTCAAGGCCGAAGGGTACAGCGTCGCCGCCACCTATGCCGGCAATGACGAGAAAGCCGCCGCCTTTACCGAGGCAACCGGCATCGGAACCTACAAGTGGAACGTGGCCGATTACGAGGCGTCGAAGGCCGGCATCGCCAGGGTCGAGGCAGAGCTCGGCCCGATCGACATCGTGGTGGCCAATGCCGGCATCACCCGCGACGCGCCGTTTCACAAGATGACCCCCGAGCAGTGGAAGGACGTGATCGACACCAACCTGACCGGCGTCTTCAACACGATCCATCCGGTCTGGCCCGGCATGCGCGAACGCAAGTTCGGCCGGGTGATCGTGATCAGTTCCGTCAACGGCCAGAAGGGCCAGTTCGCCCAGGCGAACTATGCCGCCACCAAGGCCGGCGATATCGGCATCGTCCGCTCGCTGGCACACGAGGGCGCGCGCAACGGCATCACCGCCAACGCCGTGTGCCCCGGCTATATCGCCACCGAGATGGTGATGGCGGTCCCCGAAAAGGTGCGCGAGGCGATCATCGCCCAGATCCCGGCCGGCCGGCTGGGCGAACCCGAGGAAATCGCCCGCTGCGTGACCTTCCTCGCCTCGGACGACGCGCAGTTCATCAACGGCTCGACGATTTCGGCCAACGGCGCGCAATTCTTTGCCTGATCCGGGCTGACCCGGGTACGAGTTCGCCAACCAGAAGGGCCGGTCGAAACGACCGGCCCGTTTTCGTTGCGGCATCCTGCCGGCGGGTGGTCCGCGCCCGGGCGGCGACGCACGATCGCCGCGGAATGCGGGCACGCTCCGCGCACCAGCCAGCGCCGGTCACGGCCCGACCGATGCCGTCAAGAAATCGGGAAATGCCCGCCTAGGCTTCGAGCGACAGGCGCGTGATCTCTTCCTTGATGCGCAGCTTCTGCTTCTTGAGTTCCTGGATTTCGTAGTCCGATGCGCCGGGTGAACGTTGCGCTTCTTCGACCTGCTCGGAGAGGGTTTGGTGTTTTTTCTTCAGTTCCTCGACATGCGAA
>CAZNMK010000252.1:0-4739 GCA_964574045.1 uncultured Roseovarius sp.
AGGAGCAGGATCACCGCCGTCAGCTCGATCTGCCGCACCGCCCGCGGCTCGACCCGCGCCGGCGTCAGCAGCTCGGTAAAGACATCCAGCCGCGTGCGCTCGACCGGGTAGGTGATCAGCGTCTCGTCGCGCAGATCCTCGGCCTCGACAAAGGGCTTTTCCGCCAGCCGGTGCCCGGCCGCGGCGACGAATACCGGCTCGTAGTCGAAGAGCGGCCGGAAATCGACCCCGTCCAGCGCCTCGGGGTCGGACGAGATCACCACGTCCACCTCTTCGGCCTGCAGCGCCGGCAGCGCGTCGAAGGCCAGCCCGGGGCGGATGTCGATATCGACCTCGGGCCAGGACTTGCGAAACCGTTCGAGCACCGGAAACAGCCACTCGAAACAGGCGTGGCACTCGATGGCGATGTGCAGCCGGCCCGCGCTGCCGCGCCTGAGCCCTTCGAACTCGGCCTCCAGCGCCTCGATCCGGGGCAGCACCTCCTCGGCCACGCGCAACAGCCGCATCCCCGCCGCCGACAGCCGCAGGGGTTTAGAGCGGCGCACGAAGAGCTCCACCCCGGCCTGGTCCTCCAGCCCCTTGATCTGGTGGCTCAGTGCCGACTGGGTGATGTGCAGAAGATCGGCCGCCCGCGCCAGCCCGCCGGCCTGATGGATGGCGCGGATGGTACGAAGATGCCGGAAATCGATGTGCATTATTAGTCGGCCTCATTCAAACCATGAAATTTTTGAAGTTGTCTCACATCCGCGCGCCTGCGACAAGATTTCCGAACCCAGCCCTGCCGAGGATCGCCGATCATGCCCATTCCATCCGTTTCCTTCGAATTCTTCCCGCCCCGCTCGCTCGAGGCCTCGTTCCGCCTGTGGGACACCGTGCAGGCGCTCAGCCCGCTCGGTCCCGAATTCGTCTCGGTCACCTATGGCGCCGGCGGCACCACGCGCGAGTTGACGCGCGACGCGGTGGCGACGCTCACGCGGGCATCGGGCCTCAACGTCGCGGCGCATCTGACCTGCGTCGATGCCAGCCGCGACGAAACCCTGCGGATCGCCAGCGACTTCGCCCGCGCCGGGGTGCGCGAGATCGTGGCGCTGCGCGGCGACCCGCCGAAGGGCACAGACGGTTTTGCCCCGCATCCCGACGGGTTCGCCGACAGCTGCGAACTGATCTCGGCATTGGCCGATACCGGCGATTTCCGCATCCGGGTCGGCGCCTATCCCGAAAAGCACCCCGAGGCCGCCAGCGCGCAGGCCGATATCGACTGGCTCAAGCGCAAGATCGACGCCGGCGCCAGCGAGGCGATCACCCAGTTCTTTTTCGAGCCCGAAACGTTCTTTCGTTTCCGAGATGCCTGCCAGAAGGCCGGGATCGACGCGCCGATCCGCCCCGGTATCCTGCCGATCGAGAACTGGGCCGGCGCGCGGCGCTTTGCCCGGGCCTGCGGGGCGAACATTCCGGGCTGGCTGGTCGATGCCTTTGACCGGGCCGAACGCGATGGCGACGGCCGCGCCGACCTGCTGGCCATCGCGGTGGCGACCGAGCTTTGCGACAAGCTGGTCGAGGGCGGGGTTGAACACCTGCATTTCTACACGCTGAACCGCCCCGACCTGACGCGCGACATCTGTCACGCGCTGGGCGTGCGTTCGCGCGTCGAGTTGCGCGACGTGGCCTGATCCCCCGGACACGGCGCTTGCCCCGTCCGCCTTCTGCGCCTAAGCGTTGGGGCGGATGGAGGTGTGCCGATGCCCGACAGCGCCCGGCGCGTGGCCCGCACGATCGACGAGATGCCCGGCATGGCCGATCTGGCCACCCGCTCGGGGATCGAGTTCATGCGCGACGTCCTTGCCGGACGTCTGCCGGGCGCGCCGATCTGGGCGACGCTCGGCTTTGCCCTGACCGAGGTGGCCGAGGGGCGCGCCGCCTTCGAAGGAGTGCCGGAGTTCGCGGTCACCAACCCGATGCGGGCGGTACATGGCGGCTGGTACGGCGCCATCCTCGACAGCTGCATGGGCTGCGCGGTGATGACGGCGCTGAAACGGGGCCGGGTCTATACCACGCTGGAATACAAGGTGAACCTCGCCCGCGCGGTACCGCTGGGCATGCGCGTGCGCGCGGTGGGCCTGGTCGGCCACGCCGGCCGCAGCACCGCGGTCGCCAGCGGCGAGTTGCGCGGGGTCGAGGACGGCCGGCTATACGCCGCCGCCAGCACCACCTGCCTGATCATGGACGCGCCCCCGGTGCGCGGGTAGCGCCCCTCGCATCAATGCGCGGCCGCCGCATCGGGCAGCGGTTCCTCGCGCCGGCGGACGCTCTCGTGGATGCGCTCGGAGGGATCGCGCCCCACCACCCGCGCGCTGCGCAGCAGGAACACCCGCCCCCAGCCGCGCCAGCTGCCGCAGGACGGTGCGTCGGCATCCACCGGAAACCGCGCCTGCCAGCCTTCGGGCAGCGCGACACCGCATTCGACAAGCCGCTCCATCATCCAGCGAAAGGGGATATTGGCAAGCGGCCGCGCCGCCTCATACCCGCTCAGCTGGCCGCCGACATCGCCGTGGTTGCCGCGAAACCAGACCTGTTCGACATGGCCGCCGTGGTTTTCGGGCGTTTCCCACAGCACGGGTTCGTAGGCCTGGCGCGTCTCGTCCAGCGCCAGGGCGTGAAAGCCGTGGCGCACCGACGGACCGAGATGGTGATCGTGAAACGCGTGCGCCGGCTCGGTCAGCCGCCACAACAGCGGCAGGCGCAGGCCCAGCGCCTTGACGGTGTCCCAGACGCCGACCATCTCGATCCCGACGCCGTCATGGCAAAGCGTCCGCGCGAACGCGCGCGCGGCCTCGCTGCCGGCACCGGCCTGGTAGTGGCGATAGGCGGTCAGCACGTTGCGCTCGGTGGCGTGGCGCGCGCGCAAGAGCCCGACCCGGTCGATCACGCCGGCAAGCGAGCGCACCGCGTAGGCGCCCCGCGAATAGCCCATCAGGACGATCCGGTCGCCGCTGCGGTAGCGGCTGGCGAGATAGCCGTAGGCGCGCCGGATCTGGCGGTTGATGCCGCGGCCCGAGATCACGTCGCCGGTGGCGCGCCAGTCCTGCCACTGCACGCCGGCCTCGTAATAGAGCGATAGCCGCGCATGGACGACCTCGCACAGCAGCTTGTAGGCCAGCCCGGCATTGCTTTCGCAGCCCGGTTCGAGCGAGGACATGGTGCCGTCGAGGATGATGACATGGGTGACGCGCCCGCGCGCGCCGCGATAGCCCTGGCGCTCCTGCCGCCGTCCCGGCCGCAAGAGCGCGTAGATCCGTTTTGCCCAGGTCCTCCACGCCATCGGCTGTCACCTCCGTCGGCCCGATCATGCCAGAAATATCTGAACGCGGCATTTCCTTTTCCAGGAAACTTGCCGTGAGCGGGCTCCGGCGCAACAGGCGCGGCGGTCAGCCGAACCCGACCACCGTCACCGTTTCGCCCGGCCCGTAGCCGTTGAAACGGGTGGCCAGGCTCAGCGAATAGGCGCCCATGCCGGCAAAGAGCAGATAATCGCCCTCGGCCAGATCGGCGGGCAGCGGCACCGTATCCGGCAGCCGGTCGAGACTGTCGCAGGTCGGGCCGAAGACGGTGCGCGCCACCGGCGCGCCGGTTCGCGGGGTGCCGTCGGGCGCGATCGCGGCGATGCGCCGGGCGGCGCCGATGTCGCGGGCCTCGAACAGCCCGCCATAGACCCCGTCGTTGAGCAGCACCGCGCCGCCCGCCCGCAGCGCCTTGACCCGCGTCGCCAGGGTGAATGCCTCGGCCGCCATGGCACGGCCCGGCTCGCACAGCAGTTCCGGCGCGTCGGGGCCGAATTCCCGTCGCGCGACATCTGCGATATGGGCGAAAATCGCCTCCAAGTCCGGCGCGGCGCCGTCGCGGTGCGAGGCAAAGCCGCCCCCGACATTGAGCCGGCCGATGCGCACCCCGGCCTCTTGCGCGACCCGGGCGGCGGCGGCGATATAGGTGCCCCAGGCCGCCGGATCGGCGCATTGCGTGCCGGGGTGAAAGGTCAGCGCCGGGCGGAACCCCATTTGCGCCACCTGCCGCAGCAGCCCCGCCGCGGCTGCGGGCGGGGCGCCGAACTTGGCGCCGAAATCATAGGCCGCGCCACTGACCGGCAGCGCCAGCCGCACGGCCACCTCGGCATCGCGCGGCAGCGGGGCGAGCTTTTCCAGCTCGCGCCGGTCGTCGACCGAACACGATGCCACCCCCATTTCGCGCGCGACCGCCACCTCGTCGGGGCTGCGCACGGGGTTGTTGTAGTGCAATACCGCGTCCGCGCAGACGCCACGCACGGCGCGCATCTCGTCGGGGCTGGCGACGTCGAAGGTGGCGATCCCGGCGGCGGCGAGGTTGGCCAGAACCTCCTGACCCGCGTTGGCCTTGACCGCGTAGGTGACGAGACCGGGAAACCCGGCCCGGAACCGGCGCGCCGTGGCCTGCAACACCGCCGGCGCGAAGTAGAACAGCGCCGTGTCCGGGCGGTGGCGGACGATGTGGCTGGCCGGGTCGGCCCAGGTCGGGGTTTCGCGCATGGTGCTGCCTCGCTGGAATTCTCCCCAAGGATGCGCCCGAATTGCGTCGATTTCACCAAGCACTTCGTATATATATGGTTTCGGGGCCGTCAATTCGACGAGGAAAAATGCAGATCGACAATCTCGACCGGGCGCTGCTGGCGCTCCTGCGCGAAAACGCGCGCCTGCCGGTGGCGGTGCTGG
>CAZNMK010000253.1:0-4735 GCA_964574045.1 uncultured Roseovarius sp.
ACCGGGGCTTCCCCGGACCGCGGGGCTGCGGGGCGCAGGGCGGCGGCAGGCGCGGCAGGCGCACGCGCGGGCCGCGCCGCCCCTGGCGTCTCCTCGGGCAGGTCGAAGCGGTTGACCGGCGCATCCGCGATCGCCTCGGTCGCGCCCAGCTCTATCTGCCAGGCGAGCAGCGCCAACGCGCTGGGGTGATCAAGAGCCGATTCCATGCGCCGGAGGCTACCCTGCCGCGCCGGCACTTGAAACAGCCAAGCGCGGGGCGCGCGCGCCGCCTTGCTCCGCGGCCCCGCGCTTTCTATAACCGGGCCGTAACCGGACGGGAGCGGCCGATGCAGTTTTCACAGACCCACCTGCTGGGGATCGAGCCGCTACTGCCCGCCGAGATCGCCGAGGTGCTCGACCTCGCCGGGCAGTATGTCGACCTGAACCGCTCCGAGGGCAAGCACGCCGACGCGCTCAGGGGGCTTACCCAGATCAACATGTTCTTCGAGGCATCGACACGCACCCAGGCCAGTTTCGAGCTGGCGGGCAAGCGGCTGGGCGCGGATGTGATGAACATGGCGATGCAGGCCTCGAGCCTGAAAAAGGGCGAGACGCTGATCGACACGGCGCTGACATTGAACGCCATGCATCCCGACCTGCTGGTGGTGCGCCATCCCCAGTCGGGCGCGGTCGATCTCCTGGCGCAAAAGGTCAACTGCGCGGTGCTGAACGCCGGCGACGGGCGCCACGAGCACCCCACCCAGGCGCTGCTCGACGCGCTGACGATCCGCCGCGCCAAGGGCCGGCTGCACCGGCTTTCCGTCGCCATCTGCGGCGATATCGCGCACAGCCGCGTTGCGCGCTCGAATATCCTGCTGCTGGGCAAGATGGAAAACCGCGTCCGCCTCATCGGTCCGCCGACGCTGATGCCCGCCGGCATCGCGGATTTCGGGGTCGAGGTGTTCGACGACATGGCCGAGGGGCTGAAGGGCGTCGACGTGGTGATGATGCTGCGGCTGCAAAAGGAACGGATGGATGGCGGCTTCATCCCGTCGGAGCGCGAATACTACTTCCGCTACGGGCTCGACGCCGAGAAGCTCGCCCACGCGAAGGAGGACGCCATCGTCATGCATCCCGGGCCGATGAACCGCGGCGTCGAGATCGACGGCGAGATCGCCGACGACATCAACCGCTCGGTCATCCAGGACCAGGTCGAGATGGGCGTCGCGGTGCGCATGGCGGCGATGGATCTGCTGGCGCGCGGCCTGCGCGCGCGCCGGCGCGAAGCGGGCAAGGGGGTGATGGCATGAGCGAGCGCATCCATATCCGCGAGGGCGAGGCCGGGCGGGTCTGGGTCTTCGCGGTCGATCTCGAGGGGGCGGAGCTGGCGGCCTTCACCCGCCGCAACGGCAACTGGCCGCTGCGCGAGGCGCTGGGCGCCGAGGCGCTCGACCCGGACCGGGTCGAGGTGTTCGAGGTCTCCGATCTCGAAGGCGTGGGCCTCGCCGGCTATCTCGAAGAGGGCTACGGCATCGCGCCCACCGACCTCGAGGGGCTGCGCGCGCGCCTCGACGCGCAGACGGGCACGGTGATGGTGCTGACCTCGCGCGCGCTCGAGGGGCGCGAGCAGACGCTGACCCCGCGCGCGCCGCTCAGGCTGCTGGCCAGCCTCAGCGAAGAACGCGCGCCGGTCGAATTCGCGCCGCTGCCGTCCGAGGGGGCCGCCGGCACGGTGGCGCCCGCCGCCGCCGGCCCGGCCCCGCGCGGCGGTCGCAGCCGTGCGGGCGCGCTGATCGTGCTGGCCGCGATCCTGCTGGCGGCGCTGGCCGTGGCGGTGGCGATATGAACACGGGAAGGTCCGGCGCATGAAAACGCTCTTCACCAACGCCCGCCTGATCGACCCCGAGGCCGGCACCGAGGCGCCCGGCTGGCTGCTGGCCGAGGGCGGCGCGATCCGGGCGCGGGGGAGCGATGAGGCCCCGCCCGGGGCCGATAAGCGGGTCGATTGCGGCGGCCACTGCCTCGCCCCCGGCATCGTCGACATCGGCGTCAAGGTCTGCGAGCCGGGCGAGCGGCACAAGGAAAGCTACCGCTCGGCCGGGCTCGCCGCCGCCGCCGGGGGGGTGACGACGATGGTGACGCGCCCCGACACGACGCCCGCGATCGACAGCCCCGAGGCGCGGGAATTCGTGGCGCGGCGCGCCAATGCCGCGGCGCCGGTCAATGTGCTGCCGATGGCGGCGCTGACCAAGGGGCGCGAGGGCCGCGAGATGACCGAGATCGGTTTTCTGATGGACGCCGGTGCCGTGGCGTTCACCGATTGCGACCGGGTCGTTGCCGATACCCGTGTGCTGGCGCGCGCGCTGACCTATGCGAAGGGCTGCGGCGCGCTGGTTCTCGCGCACTGCCAGGAGCCGGGGCTGTCGGCCGGGGCCGCCGCCACCTCGGGCAAGTTCGCCTCGCTCAGGGGGCTGCCGGCGGTCTCGCCGATGGCCGAGCGCATGGGCCTCGACCGCGACATAGCCCTGATCGAGATGACGGGCGCGCGCTATCACGCCGACCAGATCACCACCGCCCGCGCCCTGCCGGCGCTCGCGCGTGCCAGGCGCAACGGGCTCGACATCACCGCCGGCACGTCGATCCATCATCTGACGCTGAACGAGTTCGACGTCGCCGACTATCGCACCTTCTTCAAGCTCAAGCCCCCCTTGCGCTCCGAGGACGACCGTCAGGCGGTTGTCGCGGCGCTGCGCGAGGGGCTGATCGACATCGTCAGCTCCATGCACACGCCCCAGGACGAGGAAAGCAAGCGCCTGCCCTTCGAGGAGGCCGCGAGCGGCGCGGTGGCGCTCGAGACGCTCTTGCCGGCGGCGCTCAGGCTCTGGCATTCGGGCGACCTGACGCTGCCGCAGCTTTTCCGTGCGCTGTCGCTCAACCCGGCGCGGCGGCTGGGGCTCGGGGCCGGGCGGCTGGCCAAGGGCGCTCCCGCCGACCTGGTGCTGTTCGATCCCGATACGCCTTTCGTGCTGGACCGCTGGCAGCTCGCCTCCAAGTCAAAGAACACCCCCTTCGACGGGCAGCGCCTGCAGGGCCGGGTGCTGGGCACCTGGGTGGGCGGCAGACGCGTTCACGGGGCCGCCTGATGCCGGCGCTGGAAAGCTCTGCCGCGATGCTGCTCATCTGGGCGGGGCTGGGGTACCTGCTGGGCTCGGTGCCCTTCGGCCTCATCGTCAGCCGCTGGCTGGGGCTCGGGAACCTGCGCCGGATCGGGTCGGGCAACATCGGGGCGACCAACGTGCTGCGCACCGGCTCCAAGCGCGCGGCGGCGGCGACGCTTATGCTCGACGCGGCCAAGGGTGCGGTGCCGGTGCTGCTGGCGCGCGCCATGGCCGGCGAGGACGCGGCGCAACTCGCCGGGCTGGCGGCGTTTCTGGGCCATTGCTTTCCGGTCTGGCTGGGGTTTCGCGGCGGCAAGGGGGTGGCGACGTTTCTCGGCCTGTGGCTGGCGCTGGCGTGGCCGGTGGGGCTGGCCTCATGCGCCAGCTGGGCGGTGACGGTGGCGGCAACAAGGGTTTCGTCGATGGGCGCGCTGATGGCGGCGGCCTTGTCGACCATCTGGGTGTTCCTGCTGGGCTATCCCGACAGCTTCGCGCTGGGCGTGGTGCTGACGCTGCTGGTCTTTTTTCGCCACCGCGCCAACATCGCGCGTCTGAGGGCGGGAACCGAGCCAAAGATCGGGCAGAAGTAAGCGGGCGAGGGCCGCCCCGTCCGTACTTCAGTAGCTGTATTCCCCGTAGATGCGCGTGAGGTCGCCGCCCCATTCGCCCTCGTACCTGGCCAGCAGCTCGTCGGCCGGCACCTGGCCCGACTCGACGCTTTCCTTCAGCGCGTTGAGGAAATGGGTCTCGTCCGCGATCATGCCGCCCGCCCCCTTGCGCGCCCGCGCCTTGAGCCCGGCCTCGGAGATGGCCAGCACCTCGCGCGCCAGGTCGTGCATGCGGATGTCGCCCACCGCCGCGTCGAGGGCCGAAACGCTCGCCGCCACGCGCAGCGCCTCGCGCGTCGCGGCGTCCCAGCCGCGCACCAGCGCCCAGGCGGCATCGAGCGCGCCCTGGTCGTACATCAGCCCGGTCCAGAACGCCGGCAGGGCACACAGCCGCCGCCACGGGCCGCCATCGGCGCCGCGCATCTCGATGAACTTCTTGATCCGCGCCTCGGGAAAGATCGTGGTCAGGTGGTCGGCCCAGTCCGACAGCGTCGGCACCTCGCCCGGCAGCGCCGGCAGCCTGCCCCTGAGGAAATCGCGGAATGACTGGCCGAGCGCGTCGATGTAGCGGCCGTCGCGGTAGACGAAATACATCGGCACATCGAGCGCGTAGTCGACCCACGCCTCGAACCCGAACCCGTCCTCGAAGACGAAGGGCAGCATGCCCGTGCGGTCGGGGTCGAGGTCGCGCCAGACGCGCGAGCGCCACGACTTGTGGCCGCAGGGTTTGCCCTCGAAGAAGGGCGAGTTGGCGAAAAGCGCGGTCGCCACCGGCTGCAATGCCAGCGCCACGCGCAGTTTCTGCACCATGTCGGCCTCGGAGTCGAAATCGAGGTTCACCTGCACCGTGCAGGTGCGGTACATCATCGTCTTGCCCATGGTGCCGACGCGGCCCATGTAGTCGGTCATCAGCCGGTAGCGGCCCTTGGGCATCATCGGCATGTCCTCGTGGCGCCAGATCGGCGCCGCGCCGAGCCCGATGAAGCCCAC
>CAZNMK010000254.1:0-4727 GCA_964574045.1 uncultured Roseovarius sp.
GATCCGTCCCTTCAAATCTACCCAGCCCGCGCTGGTGCCCGCCGGGCGGAACAACCGCAGCCGGCTCAAAGCGGCGCGATATCCCCCTCGGCGCGCGCGGCATGAAACGCCTCCTCCCATGCGCCGAACCGGCCCGCCGCGATGGCCGCGCGCATGCCCGCCATCAGCTCCTGGTAATAGTGCAGATTGTGCCAGGTCAGCAGCATCGAGCTTATGATCTCGCGGGCGCGAAAGACATGGTGCAGATAGGCCCGGCTGTAGCCTTGGCAGGCGGGGCAGGCGCAATCCTCGTCCAGCGGGCGCGGGTCGTCGGCGTGGCGCGCGTTCTTGATGTTGAGCACACCCCGGCGGGTAAAGACCTGCCCCGTGCGCCCAGACCGCGAGGGCAGCACGCAATCCATCATGTCGACGCCCCGTTTCACCGCGCCGACGATATCGTCGGGCTTGCCCACCCCCATCAGATAGCGCGGCTTGTCCGCCGGCAGCATCGTGGGCGCGCAATCGAGAACCGAAAACATCGCCTCCTGCCCCTCGCCCACCGCCAGCCCGCCGATGGCGTAGCCGTCGAACCCGATGGCGCGCAGCGCGGCGGCGCTTTCCTCGCGCAGATCAAGGCTCACCCCGCCCTGCTGGATACCAAAGAGCGCGTGTCCGGGCCGGTCGCCGAACGCGGCCTTCGAGCGCTCGGCCCAGCGCATGCTGATCCGCATGGCGCGCGCCACCTCCGCCTCGGACGCGGGCAGCGCGGGGCATTCGTCGAAACACATCACGATGTCCGAGCCCAACAGCCGCTGGATTTCCATCGACCGTTCGGGCGTCAGCATGTGCCGCGCGCCGTCGATATGGGACTTGAACGCCACCCCTTCCTCGGTCAGTTGGCGCAGCCCGGCGAGGCTCATCACCTGGAACCCGCCCGAGTCGGTCAGGATCGGGCGGTCCCAGTTCATGAACCGGTGCAGGCCCCCCAGCCGCGCCACCCGCTCGGGCCCGGGGCGCAGCATCAGGTGATAGGTGTTGCCCAGCAATATGTCGGCCCCCGTCGCCGCCACGCTTTCGGGCAGCATCGCCTTGACCGTTGCGGCGGTGCCCACCGGCATGAATGCGGGCGTGCGCACCTCGCCCCGGCCGGTGCGGATGACGCCGGTGCGCGCGTGTCCGTCCTGTGCCATCTTCTCGAAACCGAACCGCATCGCCGCGCCTCGCCGTTGCTTTTCTCCGTCCGCCCCCCTTTAATGCGCCTGGGCGGGCGGTGCCAAGCGCGCCTTTCCCGCCTGCCGGCTGATTGGGGGCCCCGCATGACCGAAGACATCATCCTTGACCTGATTTCCTCCAACCTCGTGCTGATCCTGATCGCGGTCCTGGTGATCCTGGTCATCTTCCGCGGCATCAAGATCGTGCCGCAATCGGACCAGTTCGTGGTCGAACGTTTCGGCCGGCTGCACAAGGTGCTCGGCCCCGGCATCAACCTGATCGTGCCGTTCCTCGACAAGGTGGCGCACCGCATCTCGATCCTGGAACGGCAGTTGCCCAACGCCACCCAGGACGCCATCACCCGCGACAACGTGCTGGTGCAGGTCGAAACCTCGGTCTTCTACCGCATCCTCCAGCCCGAGCGCACCGTCTACCGCATCCGCGACGTCGATGGCGCCATCGCCACCACCGTCGCCGGTATCGTGCGCGCCGAGATCGGCATGATGGACCTCGACGAGGTGCAGTCGAACCGCAGTCAGCTGATCGCCACCATCAAATCCTCGGTCGAGGATGCGGTCGACGACTGGGGCATCGAGGTCACGCGCGCCGAGATCCTCGATGTCAACCTCGACGAGGCGACGCGCGCCGCGATGCTGCAGCAGCTCAACGCCGAGCGCGCCCGCCGCGCCGTTGTGACCGAGGCCGAGGGCCAGAAACGGGCCATCGAATTGCGGGCCGACGGCGAGCTCTACGCCGCGGAACAGGCCGCCAAGGCGCGCCGCGTCAGCGCCGACGCCGAGGCCTATGCCACCGGCGTCGTCGCCGCCGCCATCGCCGAAAACGGGCTCGAGGCCGCGCAATACCAGGTGGCGCTGAAACAGGTCGAGGCGCTCAACACGCTGGGCGCCGGCGGCGGGTCGCAGACCATCGTCGTGCCCGCCCAGGCGCTCGAGGCGTTCGGCAACGCCTTCCGCATGCTCAGGGGGCGCGAGGGATGACCGGGATCGCACTCTGGCATCTGTGGTGGGTGTGGCTGGCGGCGGCGCTGGGACTGGCGATCCTGGAAACGCTGGCACCGGGGTTCATCTTTCTGGGCTTCGCCGCCGGCGCGGCGCTGACGGCACTGGTGGTGCTCCTGCCCTGGCAGCCGGGGCTCGCGGCGCTGCTGGCGATCTTCGCGGTGCTGTCGCTGGTTTCCTGGCTGGTGCTGCGCCGGCTCTTCCGCACGCCCGACGACCAGACCCGCACCTTTCACGAGGACATCAACAAGTAGGTCCGCGGCGGCAGGTCGACGCTGCCCTTGTCGCACCCATGGCGTTTCCGCTACCAAGGGACTCCCTGAAATCCCGGCGCGCCGCCGGCACAGGAGGGCCATCGCCATGACCCGCACGCCCGACGCACCCGACAGCCCCGAAACCCTGCAATTCGGGTGGGAGGAATGGATCGCCCTGCCCGATCTCGGCGTGCCGGCGCTGCGCGCCAAGGTCGACACCGGCGCGCGCACCTCGGCGCTTCATGCCTTCGACATCGAGACCTTCGGTCCCAAGGCACGGCCCAAGGTCCGGTTCACCGTCCATCCGATCCCGGGCCGCGACGATCTGGTCATCCCCTGTTCGGCCCCCATCGTCGATCGCCGCGAGGTGATCTCCTCGAACGGCGAGAAGGAGCTGCGCTTCGTCATCGAAAGCACGCTTTCGGTCAACGGCCAGTCCTGGCCCATCGAGATCACCCTCACCAACCGCTCGACCATGACCTCGCGCATGCTGCTGGGGCGGCAGGCGATGAAGGATCACATCTCGATCGTCGCCACCGACCGGTTCCTGCAGCCCGAACTCAGCTTCGACATCTATCACACCACGCGCATGCGCGAGGTCCAGCCGCGCCGCGCGCTGCGCATCTGCGTGCTCTCGCGCGAGGACAACTATTCCACCCGCCGGCTGGTCGAAGAGGGCGAAAAGCGCGGCCACACCATCGAGGTGATCAATACCACGCGCTGTTACATGGCGATCAACGCGCTGGCGCCCGAGGTGCATTACGACGGCAAGCGCCTGCCGCGCTTCGACGCGGTCATCCCCCGCATCGGCGCCTCGGTCACATCCTACGGCGCCGCCATCCTGCGCCAGTTCGAGACCATCGGCACCTATTGCGTCAACGGCTCGGCCGGCATCACCGCCAGCCGCGACAAGCTCTACGCCCATCAGCTGATGGCGCGCGCGCGCATCGGCATGCCCAACACCGCCTTCGCCAACTCGCCGCGCGACACCGCCAACATCATCGCGCTCGTCGGCACCGCGCCGCTGATCGTCAAGCTGCTCGAATCGACGCAGGGCAAGGGCGTGGTGCTGGCCGAGACGAAAAAAGCCGCCGAATCGGTGATCGACGCCTTTCGCGGGCTCAAGGCCAACTTTCTGGTGCAGGATTTCGTCAAGGAAGCCGCGGGCGAGGACATCCGCTGCCTCGTCGTCGGCGGCAAGGTCGTGGCGGCGATGAAGCGCACCGGCGCCGAGGGCGATTTCCGCTCCAACCTGCATCGCGGCGGCACCGCGCGCTCGGTCCGCATCACCCGCGACGAACGCGAGACCGCGATCCGCGCCGCCCGCGCGTTCGAGCTCAACCTCTCCGGGGTCGATCTGCTGCGGTCCGAGGCCGGGCCGAAGGTGCTGGAGGTCAACTCCTCCCCCGGTTTCGAGGGGATCGAGACCTCGACCGGCAAGAACATCGTCGCCAAGCTCTATGAGATGATCGAGGCGCGGGTGCGTCCCGAGCCCATAAGGCGGCGCAAGCCGGCAGCCTCGAGACGCTGATCGCGGCAGTTTGCGCGCGCCCCTCTGGACGCTGCCGCCCCAGAAACTTATATGTTTGGTCGGAATAGAAGCAGGATATCCGGATGACTGAAAGCCCAGAACCGCTCGAGGGCACGCCCCTTATTGCCCCGTCAAGCACCGAGCACCCGCTCTACGACCGGATCGTCGAGGCGTGCCGCTCGGTCTACGACCCCGAAATCCCGGTCAACATCTACGATCTCGGCCTCGTCTACACGATCGACATCGACGACGACAACGCCGTCCACGTGACCATGACGCTGACCGCGCCGGGGTGCCCCGTGGCGGGCGAAATGCCGGGCTGGGTGGCCGACGCCATCGCGCCCGTGGAAGGCGTGCGGCAGGTCGATGTCGACCTGACCTGGGACCCGCCCTGGGGCATGGACATGATGAGCGACGAGGCCCGCCTCGAGCTGGGCTTCATGTAACGCGCCGCAAGGCTGAAAGGCAGACCCGATGTTCGGCATTCCCGGCAAGCAGGCCGTGACCATGACCCCCGCCGCCGCCGCCCAGATCGCCCGGCTGATGCAGAAGGGCGCGACCCGGGGCCTGCGCATCGGCGTCAAGAAGGGCGGCTGCGCGGGCATGGAATACACCATGGACTATGTCGACGAGATCGACCCCAACGACGAGGTGGTCGAACAGGACGGCGCGCGGGTGATGATCGCGCCGATGGCGCAGATGTTCCTCTTCGGCACCGAGATCGACTATCGC
>CAZNMK010000255.1:0-4726 GCA_964574045.1 uncultured Roseovarius sp.
AGGAGCCGAGCACGCCGGTGCTGTCCGTGTCGATCAGGAGGACCCGACGCCCGGCGGCGACGGCGGCACTTATCAGGGCGCGCGAGAGCGTGGTTTTGCCACTCCCCCCTTTCCGGGCCATCGCGGCGATGACCACGAGATTGTCGTTGGGCATGGGGCGCAGACCTCCTGCAAGAATAGTGAATCGCAACAAAGATGCAATAATGTCGCTAACCTCTTGGTGCATCGGCGTCAAGCGGAAGGCGGGATGCACGATGCGGTGGGCATGATGCATTCGCCGTTGCGCGTTTTGCGGCGAGCAGACAGCGGGGCGCAGGGGACAGACGCCGCGATCCAGGTTGCGCGATGCTTTTGCCAAAAGACGTACTGCATTCGGCATCCACCAAAGCACGTGAAGCGCGGAACGCGACGCGAGGTACACGCGACGCCGTGCATTGTGCGGGGCGCGCGATGCGGGCTGCAATCGACACGTCCCACTTGCCCGAAGACGCGCTGCAGAGCGCAAAAGACACCGTGCATAAGACGTGATGCACGGTGCAGGGAACGCGGGACGCGTTGCATTGAGCGCGTTGCGCGCTGCATTTGACAAAGGACGTCAAATCGGCCTGTCGGGCCGATTTTCTACATTGAGTACAAGCCCTTGGTGCCTTCTCCGCTTGTGCTGGGAGAAGGCGGGCGTGTACGAAGTTGGCAAGAAATAGGAACGTATACTTCACATGGGCAGCAGTCGCAGACTGACCGATCAGGAGCGCCGTCAGATCGTCCGGGAACGGGCGAAAGGCGTCTCGGTCAATGCGATCAGTGCGGTGCTGAAGGTCTCACCCAAGACCGTCTACAACGTCCTCGGCCGGGGCCGTTCCGCCGTCTCCGCCAACGACAGCCGCACCCGCGTGCTGACCATGCGCGTCACCGACCGCGACCTTCGCGGCTTCGATGCTGCTCTCGCGCGGCGCGGGATCGCGCATCGCTCGGATGCCATGCGCTCCCTGATGCTGGCCGCGGACGATCTCCTGCGCCCGGATGAGGGTATGACGGATGAGTTGAGAGGGATGAGCGCGGCGCTGAACCGGGTCGGCAACAACGTGAACCAGGTCGCGCGCCGCCTGAATGAGGCGAAGCTCAAGGGCGAGCGGCTGCCCTATACGCCCGCAAGCCATGCCGAGATCCGCGATCTCGCGATGCTCGTCTTCGACATGGCCGACCAGATCCAGGAGATGTTCCGCGCGCGGCGTCGCGAACTGGACCTCGAGGTCACTGAGGCTCTCGCCGATCTGGTGCGGCAGGAAGCGGAGCAGGTGGCCGAGCATGGCGCGGAGTGAGGCGCGCGGCGTCGGGCCCGCCCTTTTCGATCGCGACTGGAGCCGGGTCTCCGGCAGCTGGCAGGGACTGGCCAGGAACGCGCAGATGGTGCGCGCGGCGCGGGGCTATTCCCCGGCCATATTCAAGCCGATCTCGAAGGGCGGGTGCCACACCGGCGCGCAGCTCAAGGCCCAGCTGACGTATCTTACCACCAAGTCGAGCCACATCCTCGACAGTCGTGGCACACATGATGGCAAGAAGACCCTGTCCGAGGCCGAGATCGACCGGGTCGTACGCCGCTTCGAGAACCAGTGGGGTGAGCGGCACAGCCCCAAGCTCGGCCATACCTCGCATCTGCTGATGGCCTTTCCCGTCGGCTCCAGCGGTGAGGAGGTGCGCGCGATCACCGAGACTATCTGTGAGCGGTTCTTTCAAGGTGAGGGGTCGCAATTCGACTATATTGCTGCAATACACCAAGATCGCGCGCATCCACATGCGCATATCGTTCTGAACCGCCGCAGCAAGGATGGCGAAATGTTCTTTCTCGGGAAGGATCACCACTTCAACTACGACGCCTTTCGGGCGGCGATGGTCGACGCGGCGCAGGTCCACGGGATCCGGCTCGAGGCGACACGGCGTCTTGACCGGGGGGTCACGACCTACCGCGCCGAGATTGATGAGGTCTACAAGGCCCGTGACGAGGGCCGGCCGCCGGTCGAGCGCCAGCGCACAGGCGCTGATCTCGCCGCCGCCCTGCAGACGGTGGCGCGCAATGCGCTGATCTATCGGGGTCTGGCGGTCGAGGCGTCCCGGTCGAACTTCGATGACGTGGCCGAGGCGCTCGAGCGGGCCAGCACCATCCTTGCCAGTGGCGGTCAGATCCAATCTGACGGAGCCATCTATATGTCCCAAGACGAAACAGCGTTTGACACACTGATCACCGAGTTTTCCCAGAACATCCGCCAGATCGAGGCTGCGATCGACCGTGCGCCTGCGTCCGAGCGGCCGGAGATCGAGCGCAAGCTTACCGATGTGCTGGCCTCGGTCGCGCATCTGAATCCGCTTGGAGACCGCTCGGCTGCGCTGCTCGATGCACCTTCACGGGACGGCGTCTATGCGCGGGCCAACATGCGCGAGGACCAGATGGGACGCCTCGACGACAATGCGGTGAAGGCGCGCCTCAGCGAGGCACTGCAGGGCACGGGCATCGATCCCGAGGCGGTTGCCGCCCGCATGCGTGAGGGTGCCGGCAATGCAGCCCTCGAACGGCAGTGGCTTGCGCAGGATCTGCGCGCCATCGCCACGGCGAGCGACCTCGATCTGGAGAAGGGCGAGGATCGCGAGGAAGCGCTGGACCGGCTGGAAGCCGTTCACGTCCGCCTGGGCGATACTCTGACCGATGCGCGCATCTTGCGGGCGGTCGACGATGTCGATGAGGCGGAGGATGCCGAGGTCTCGCTCGCCGAGCGTCTGACGCCACTGGGCCGCGATCTCGACGACGCGGGACCGGACGCCTTCGCCCCGTCCGAGCGGCAGGACTTCCAGCAGCTGGTCGCCCAGTTTCGCCGGACGGATTTCACTCATCCGTTCTCGGATGACCCGTCCGTGCGCAGGGCCGGTGCTGTCGAAGTGGAAGAAGCCCGCGCCGCCTTCAACGCCTATGCGCAACGGTCGCCCGATCATGCCGAATTGGCCTCGATGGCATGGGACAAAATCACCGACAGCCGCAAGCCACAGGAGTTCGCCGTCGAGGAGAAGGATCGCAGGCTACACGCGGGCGACATGGACCTGGCTATGCGCGATCCCACGCAACATCTCGGTCCGATCACCGAAGATGACCGCACCCTCGCGCGCTACCGCGCGGAAATGCCCGATGAAGAATTCGGGACGGCGGTGCAGGAGGAAATCAACCGCCTCCGCGCCATGGGTGCATCGCGCGCCTATATCAGCGAGCGGAGTTTCGACATCGAGGATCAAGCGCGGCAAGACTATGCCGAGCGGCGCTTCATGGCTGAGACCGCCCCTGATGTGATGACGTTCCTCCAGCGGGCCGAGGCCGAGGATGGCACAGCTCTCTCCGAAACAGCTGGGCAGCGCCTGATCGAGCAAGTCGACAGAAACCTCACGCCAAACGCGGTCACCGCCCTGCGCGCGGGCCATGCTGATGTGTTGGACAAGTTCACCGAACATCCGCTGCGGCAGCTGGAACTCGCGAAGGCCTATCTGGAAAGCAGTGAAGTGACCGCCCACGGGCCGGCCATGGAGCGGGTGCTGGATGCGCTCGCCGAGGAACAGATCGAGGCGCAGCGCGCGCGTCACGCCGCGGCCCATGGCGAAAAAGGGATCACCCATGGATAAGGGCAAGATCGCGGGCGGCATCCTCAGCCTGACGCTGGTCGGCCTCGCCATCGGCTATGTCGTGGCCACGGGCTATTTGATCCTGCGCTATGGGCTGTCGACCGAGCGCATTGATTTCACATTGCTCGCGCGGGAATACCGCGCGCTTGTAGCCACGGCCCCGAAGGACTTCCTTTGGGTGAACCTGATCCTGGGCGGCTTTGGCGTCGCAGCACTGCTGCTCAGCGTCACGCTTCTGGGCGAGGCGCTGACCCGGTTCGGCACGACACATTGGCAGACCAAGGCCGAGATGAAGCGCAACGGCTTCTTCGCCAAGCCGGGCGGCGGGTTCCTGTTGGGCAAGCTTGGCCGCCCGAAATCGAAGCGCCCGTTTCTCGTGTCCAAGACCTTCCCGCATGCGCTGATCGTGGCACCGACGGGCCGAGGCAAGGGCGTGGGCTTCGTGATCCCGAACCTGCTGACCTACAAAGGCTCGGCCGTGGTGCTCGACGTAAAGGGCGAGAACTTCCGCGAGACCTCGCGCTTCCGCGCCAGCATGGGCGACAAGGTGTTCCGGTTCGCGCCGACCGACTGGGATCGGCCGACCCACCGCTACAATCCGCTGGCGCGCATCGCGGCCATGACCAATCCTGACCGGCAGCAGATGGAGTTGAAGCTGACCGCCAAGCTCTTCCTGCAGACCGACAACGAAAAGCTGAGTGGGCTCTTGGCCGGAGGCATCGACCTCTTCGTCGCGGCCGGTCTTCTGGCCTTCGAGCGCGGCGTTCCGACCATCGGCGAGATCTACCGGATCACCGCCTCGGGCGGTGACAAGCAAAAGGAATACCTCAAGCGCGCACAGGAGGTGAAGAACAAGTCGGCCAAGCTGATCTTCGAGCGCATGGCCTCGACCAACAACGACACCCTGACCTCTTACCTGTCGCTCCTGATGACTTCGGGTCTCGACACCTGGGACAACCGTGCGATCGACGCGGCCACCGCGACCTCGGATTTCTCCTTCCGGGACATCCGGCGTCGCCCCCACGCGATCTATCTCGTGGTCGAGTCCGAGATGATCCGCCCCCTCGCC
>CAZNMK010000256.1:0-2036 GCA_964574045.1 uncultured Roseovarius sp.
AGCCCGAAAGCCCGGTGATCACCACCAGCGCGTTGCGCGGGATGTCGACGTCGATGCCCTTGAGATTGTGCTCGCGCGCGCCGCGTACCTCGATATGCGTGAGTTCGGCCATCCGGTCCCCCGTTCAGGATGGTTAAGAGATAGTCGAGCGATGGCGGTCTTCCAAGCCGAAATTGCGAACAAAGTATGAACATGCGGATTGGCGCGCACCCTTTCGCACCCCCGCTTCTTTCCGGTTTCCAATACCCTCGCCGAAGGCCGCCCGCCTGCGGCGGGCCCTCATTCGTCGAAACCGAAACGGCCGAGCAGTTCCTGCCGGGTGAAAACCTCCGGCGCGGTGCCGGGCCGGCGGCGCCTGATCAGCTGGTATCGGCCATCCGGCATCCGCTCGTACCAGCTGATGCCGATCTCGCCGAGTTTCTCGAGATGCGCGAGGTAGGCGTCGAGCGTGGCGAAGCTCTGCCCCTCGGCATGGGGCAGGCCGGACACGGGGCCGTTGGCGTGCGTCTCGCCGGGCAAGGATGCCATCCCTCCGAATAGTCCGACACTCAGCAGAACCGGCAAGAATCCCATATTGACCGGCATGTTAACACTCCTTACTCTGGCGGGACAGCTCTGCTCGCGCCGCTCGGGGAACCGGTCTGAAGCCATTTCAGATTACCAAGCTCTTTGTCCCCCCGAAACCCTGGCAGGGCCATTGCCGTTCGCCTGGCACCGCCGCTTTGCCGGCACCATACTTCAACAGCCGTGGCCGGGCCAGTTCGCGCGGCGTCAATCGGCCGAAAAACGCGATAGGGAGACCCGGATATGCGTGCATCTCAGGACATGCTCAGCTCGATGACCGACGCAGACAACTGGCTGCAGGAAAACGGCAGCGAGAACGCCATCACCGTGACCGAAACCACCGACGCCGCCGGCGGCACGGGCACGACCTACACGATGTCCGCGGGCGACACCTTCATCGGCACCCTCGGCTTCGACGGCGACTGGGACTGGGTCGGCATCACCCTCACCGCCGGGGTCACCTATACCATTTCGATGAATGCAGGCACGATGGCGGATCCCTATCTCTGGCTGCTCGACAGCGGCGGTACCGCGGTCGTGACCGACGATGATGGCGGACCGGGCGTGAACGCGGAGATCGTGTTCACCCCCACCTCCAGCGGCACCTACTACATCGCCGCCGACAGCTATTATCACCAGCCAGGCACCCCCGGCTCCGACATAGGCACCTACTCGGTGACGGTCACCACGGGCGGGCCGCCGCCGGGCGGGGGCGATCCGCTCGAATCGATCACCTGGGGCTACACCGCGCCCGCGGTCATCAACGTCTACTTCGTGCCGGGCGGCGTCACCTTCGACGATGCCTATGGCGCGCCCCAGACCACCTCGACCTGGACCGCGGCCGAAATCGCCCAGGCGATGGCCGCCTTCGAGACTTTCGAGGATGTCGCGAACGTCACCTTCAATGTCGTGACCACCCCCAGCCAGGCCGATTTCTTCATGGTCGAATCGACCGACCCCAACTCGGCGCTCGGCTATTGGGGCGTGGGCGGCGGCACCGTCACCCTCGATGGCACGCCGTTCAGCGGCCTCGACGGGTTCGGCGTCTTCTACAGCGGCGATCCCAGCTGGTCGACGGCGGGGCTGCAGCAGGGCGGCTTTGGCTTCATCACCCTCATCCACGAGATCGGCCACGGCATGGGCCTGGCGCATCCGCATGACACCGGCGGCACATCCACCGTGATGAACGGCGTCACCTCGCCCTTCGGCGATCTGGGCGATTACAACCTCAACCAGGGCATCTACACCACGATGACCTACAATGACGGCTGGCAGACCGCCCCGCACGGCGCCAGCACCGCCACCGGCTATGGCTATCAGGGCACGCCGATGGCCTTCGACATCGCGGTACTGCAATCGCTTTATGGCGCCAACACCTCGCACAACACCGGCAACAACAGCTATGTGCTGCCCTCGTCGAACGGGAACGGCACGTTCTATTCGGCGATCTGGGACGCGGGCGGCACCGATAC
>CAZNMK010000256.1:2046-4712 GCA_964574045.1 uncultured Roseovarius sp.
CCATCGCGCATACCGGATCGGCCGCGGCGACGATCGACCTGCGCGAGGCGCCGCTGACCTATTCGGAAAACGGCGGTGGCTATGTCTCCTATGTCAGCGGCATCCACGGCGGCTTTACCATCGCCAACGGCGTGGTGATCGAGCGGGCCGAGGGCGGCTCGGGCGGCGATTCGATCACCGGCAACACGGCGGCCAACTGGCTCGACGGCAATGGCGGCAACGACACCATCCTCGGGGGCGAGGGCAACGACACCATCATCGGCGGGCGCGGCAACGACGTGCTGACCGGCGACGAGGGGGCCGACATCTTTGCCTTCGTCATGGGCGACAACACCATGACGATGACCGATTTCGAACCGGGGGTGGACGATCTCGCCTTTGTCGGGCTGCCCGGCGGATTTACCGTTGCCAACCTCATCCCGTTCGTGTCGCAGGTCGGCAACGACGTGGTCATCGCCGCCGGCGGGCAGCAGGTCGTTTTCGAGGACACGCTGCTTTCGGAACTCAGCGCCGGCGACGTGATCTTCGTCTGAGGCGACCGGTCGCGCGGACTGCCAGGCCGGCTCACGGGCTCGCAACTCCGAGGGCCTCGCGGGATGGCGTCCGCCGACCGATCAAACCACAGATTCGATGGACAGGAGCCCCTCGCGCCCGGCTGCCCGGGGCCCCGGGTCAGGCCCGGGGCGCGCGCGCGCGCGGGGGGGATTGCCCCCCCGGCCCGCGATCACTCGGCGGCGAGCTGTTCCATCACCTCGTCGGAGGCCTCGAAATTGGTCGTCACCCGCTGCACGTCGTCGTCGTCCTCGAGCGCGTCGATGAGGCGCATGAGTTTCTGCATCCCTTCGAGGTCGAGCTCGGTGGTGGTGGTGGGCCGCCACACCAGGCGCGCGCTTTCGCTCTCGCCCAGCGCGGCCTCGAGCGCCCCCGCGACCTCGTTCAGATCGGTATCGGCGCACCAGACGACATGGCCCTCGTCGGAGCTTTCGACATCCTCCGCCCCGGCCTCGATCGCGGCCATCAGCACGCTGTCGGCATCGCCCGCCTCCGGCCCGTAGCTCACCTCGCCCTTGCGCTCGAACATGAAGGCGACAGAGCCCGTCTCGCCCAGCGAGCCGCCCTGCTTGGTGAAGGTCGAGCGCACGTTGCTGGCGGTTCGGTTGCGGTTGTCGGTCATCGCCTCGACGATCACCGCCACGCCGCCGGGGCCGTAGCCCTCGTAGCGGATTTCCTCGTAATCGTCGCCCTCGCCGCCGGTGGCCTTCTTGATCGCGCGCTCGATATTGTCCTTGGGCATCGACTGGCCCTTGGCCTCCTTGACGGCGAGGCGCAGGCGCGGGTTCTTCTCGGGGTCGGGGTCGCCCATCTTGGCGGCGACGGTGATCTCCTTCGAAAGCTTGGAGAAAAGCTTGGAGCGGGCGGCGTCCTGCCGGCCCTTGCGGTGCTGGATGTTGGCCCATTTGGAATGGCCGGCCATCTTGCGCTCCCCATGGGTTGGTGCCGATCTGCGCCTCTATAGTTCAGCCCCGCCGCGCGGCGCAAGCCGGTTGCGTTTGGCGCGCGCATGCGCTTGGCTGGCGCCAGCAGGGGGCGCGCGACATGACCACCGACCAGATCATCCTGTTCTCGCTCTTCGGGGCCGTCTTTGCGCTGCTCATCTGGGGGCGGTGGCGCTACGACATCGTCGCCTTCGTGGCGCTGCTGGCGGGGGTGGTCCTGGGGGTGGTGCCGACCGACCGGGCGTTTTCGGGCTTCGGCCACCCGGCCACGATCATCGTGGCGCTGGTGCTGGTGGTGTCGGCCGGGCTGGTGCGTTCGGGCGCGGTGCACCTGATCACCCGCACCCTGATCGACAGCGGCCGGGGACTGGCGGCCCACATCGCGCTGATGGGGGGCGTCAGCGCCGTGCTTTCGGCCTTCATGAACAATGTCGCGGCGCTGGCGCTCCTGATGCCGGTCGACATCCAGACCGCGCGCAAGGCCAAGCGCGCGGCCGGGCTGACGCTGATGCCGCTCTCGTTCGCCACCATCCTCGGCGGCATGGCGACGCTCATCGGCACGCCGCCGAACATCATCATCGCCTCGATCCGCGAGGATGCGCTGGGGGCGCCCTTCGCGATGTTCGATTTCGCCCCGGTGGGGGCGCTCACCGCCGCCGCCGGGCTGGTGTTCGTGGCGCTGATCGGCTGGCGGCTGATTCCGCAGCGCGAGGATACGGTGCTGCGGGCCTCCGACATCGCCGACTATATCGCCGAGCTGACCGTGCCCGAGGAGTCAGACCACATCGGCAAGCGGCTGTTCGAGCTGCAAGACGCCGCCGACAAGGCCGATGTGGCCATTCTGGGACTGATCCGCGACGGCAAGCGCCGCTACGGCACCGCCATCAACACCGAGATCCGCGCCGGCGACACCCTGGTGCTGGAGGCCAAACCCGACGCGCTGGACGAATTCCGCAGCGCCCTGTCGCTGGCGTTTTCCGACAAGGAGCGCGAAGAACGGCTCAAGGCCGCCGGCGAAGGGCTCGACCTGCTCGAGGTGGTGGTGCCGCAGAACTCGCGCCTCATCGGCAAGACATCGCAATCCGTCGGGCTGCACTGGCGCCAGCAATCGGTGCTGATGGGCATCTCGCGGCAGGGGCGCAAGATCACCTCGGAGGTGCGCAAGACCAC
>CAZNMK010000257.1:0-4688 GCA_964574045.1 uncultured Roseovarius sp.
GCTCGCTCTGCCCCCGGTCGAGCGCGGCGAGCCCGGCATTGCGCGCCCGCGCCGCGGTGAAGGGCATGGCGAAGTCGAGCTCGAGTACCCGCGCGCCCGCCTCGCGCGCCCGCGCCACGCTGCCGTCGGCCGACCCGGAATCGACATAGACGATGTCGCCCGCCACGCCGTGCAGCGACGCCAGGCAGGCCATGAGCCGCGCGCCCTCGTTGCGGCCGATGACGACGGCGGCGATGCGGGGATATTGGGCGACCGGGTTCATCGCCTATTCCAGCACCGGCGCCATCTGCGTAACGAACCGTTCGCCGCGGGCGTAGTCGGCCAGCCGCTCGAACGCCGCGTGTGCGATGCGCCGGCGGGCGTCGGCATCTGACGCCAGCCAGCGGGCCTTTTCGGCCAGGTCCGAGAGGTCCCACCGCACCGGCACATAGGTTTCCCCGGGCACGAAGATGTCGGGGTCGGTCGCGACATGGCTCATGTCCTGCTTGAGCAGCACCGCGCCCATCAGCACCGCCTCGTAGTCGCGCCAGCAGACCTCGCCATAGCCGAAGGGGCTGAAACAGACCTTCGAGCGCGCGAGTTCGGCCAGAAAGCGCGGATGCCCGACGCCGGTGCCGGCGACCCTGTGCAGCCCGTCCAGCGCGTCGACCGCCGCCGCGCATTCGCGGCGCATCGACGCGTACCAGGGCGAGCCGTCCGTCGCCAGCCGGGCATGCAGGTCGATGGGGCGCGCACCGCCGGGCAGGCGGCCGCGGGCAAAGGCCGGCAGCATGAAATCGGCGGTCGCGAAGGAGGGGCCGAGCAGCACCTTGTCCCAGAACCCCGGCGGAATGGGGAACTGCGTGGTCTCGTGATCGAGCCCGAAGCGGCGGCCGTAATGGTCCATCAGCGTGGTGTCGCCGTAGACCGGCGCGTCATAGCGGGCGCGGTCGCGCAACAGGTGCTTGGTCACGTAGAGGTCGACCTCGGGCCCCACCCTGTGCGCCAGCCGCAGGTCGGTCGGCGCGAACCAGTCCAGGTAGACCAGCCGCGCGCCGGGGTTGCGGGCGCGGACGGTTGCGAGCAGCCGGCCGAGATCGGCGCCGGAGATGTCGAACGGCGTCTGGAACGCGACCGTGGTCGCGCCCTCTGGCAGGGTGCCGCCGGCCAGCCATGCCGCGACCGCGACCTCGCGGATTTCGGTGCCGTACCGGGCGCGGATGGCGCGCGCGTGGTAGTGAAAGGGAAAGACCTGGCTTTGCGGAATGCGGTGGCCCAGCGACAGGATCAGGAGCCGCCGCGCCGCATCGTCGGGAAAGGGCGCGCGCAACGGACCGAGGCGGCGGCGGTCGTGCCGCGCCGCGGCAAGCTTGCGTCGGATGCGCCAGGCGATCACCCCGCACCCCCGTCAGGCCCGGTCGGTCGCGCGCGGCCCGCGCCCGGGCCGGATATGCCTGTCGCTGTCATCTTTCGTCCCTGCTCGGCTGGCCGCGACAATACACGGCTCTCGGCCGGAATGATGACGAAATTCGGCCCATGACATGGCCCGGCGGCCCGGATCGGCTGGCGCCCGGTCAATTGATCCTTGCCGTGCCGGGCCGGATTGCGTTTGCTGCCGCAAGCCCGGATGCCGGGCGACGGAAAGAGGAACGATCCCGCCCCATGACCGCCAGCCCCGCCCGGACCGGCGCCAATGATGCGCCCTTTATCCTCGCCCGGCGCGAGGGGGGCGAACTGGTCGTGCGCGGGCGCGCGTCCTGGGCGTCGGCCCCGCCGGGCAAGGCGGCGATGCTGCGCGGGCAGTGGGCCTGGCAGGGCGGGACGCTCAGCGCAAGCGTCGACCGCTACGGGTTCTTCAGCCTCTTCTGCTACGAAAAGGACGGGGTCGTCGCGCTGTCGCCGTCGCTGTTGCAGCTGGTGGCGGAGGGGTGCGATGCCACGCCCGACCGGCGCGCGTTGGCGGTGTTTCACCGGCTGGGCATGTTCGTGGGCGACGACACGCCGCTGGCGCATGTCCGGGTGCTGCCGCCGGCGGGCGAGCTGCGCTGGGACGGCAGCGGCCCGGCGCGGATCACCGGCGGCGAGGCCGTGCCGCGCGAACGGCGGATCGACCGCGGCGGCGCCGTCGAAGGCATGATCGAGCATTTCCGCGCCGCCGTCTCTCGCGCGCTGGCGGAATGCGCGGGACCGTTCTACGTGCCGCTGAGCGGGGGGCGCGATTCGCGTCACATCCTGCTGGAGGTGCTGCACCAGGGCCGCCGGCCCGCCGCCTGCGTGACCTTTCACCACAACGGCGCCACGCCGAACCGCGAGGCGCGGGCGGCGCGCGCGCTCTGCCGGCGGCTGGGCGTGGCGCACGACATCCTGGGCTTTGCCCGCCCGCGCATCGCCGACACCTTTCGCGCGCTGGCGATGACAAGCCTGTGCGCCGACGAACACGCGCAGATGATGCCGCTGCACGACTATTTCCTGGCGCGCGACGGCGCCAGCTTCGACGGCATCGCCGGCGATATCCTCACCAACCCCGACGATTCGGCGGACCGCTACATGCGGCTGGCGCGGCGGGGCGACTACAAGGCCATCGCCGGGGACATGATCGCCGGGCACGGGCGCGTCGTCTCGGCCCCCGGCTGGGGGCGCGGCGCGGGGCCGATCCGGTCGCCGGGCATGGACGAGGCCGCGCGCGACCATGTCGCCGCCGCCATCGCCCGCTATGACGCTGCCCCCGACCCCTATCAGGCGTTCTGGACCTTTCACCGCACACGGCGCGAGATCGGCTTTGTTCCGCAGGCGATCCTGGGCAGCGCCGGGCGGGTCTTCTGCCCCTATCTGGACCCCGGTTTCGCCGAGTTCTGCCTGTCGCTGCCTTATGCCGTCACCCGCGACCGGCAGTTGCACAACGACGCCATCGCGCGCGCCTATCCGGCGGTTGCCGACATTCCCTACCAGGAAGGCTTTGCCGAGACGCCGGCACGGCGGGCGCCGCTGGCGATGCGCATGCGCAACCTGCGCGACGCCCATGCCATCGCGGCCGCGCTTGCCCCCGGACGGGGGGTGCGGACGGCGTTGCGGTTCGCGGCTCCGCCCGGCCGGCTGAAACGGCCGCATGCCGATATCTATGCGCTGCATGCGCTGTGTCTCGACGGGCTCGACGCCGGACGGGCGCGGCGGATCCTGGCGCTTGCCGAGCGGCTCAAGGCGCGGCGTCCGACGCGGCTGATCTCGGATCGTCTGGAAGTGGGATAGGCCCTATCCCTCGTGCCGACGGACGATCCTGACCCCGTCGCCGATCTGCGCGCCGGGATGCAGGATCACCTGCTCGCCGGCCTCTATCCCGCCCAGGACCTCGGCCTCGTCGCTGTTCGAACGCCCGATCTCGACCGGGCGCAGCCGTGCCTGCCCGTTCCCGGCCACGAACACCGCCCAGGTGTCGCCGTTGCGGAAAAGCGCGCTCATCGGCAGTTTCAGCACCTCTTCGGCCTGCCATTCGATCACCCGCAGATAGACCGAGAACCCGTCGCCCAGCGCCGCGCGCTCGTCTGGCGGGGTCAGCAGCTCGAAGACCACGTCGACGCGCTGTTCCTCGATCCCCAGCGCCGAGACCTTGGTATAGGCCGACGGCTCGATCTTGGATATCCGCGCCTCCAGCGGCCGCGGGCCGCCCCAGCGTTCGACGATGGCGCGGTCGCCGGGCCGGAGCCGCACCGCGTCGGTCGACAGGATGTCGGCCACAATTTCCAGGTCGCCGGGCTGGCCGATCGACAACAGCCGCGTACCGGCGGTCACCGGGCGCTCGCTCAGCACGTCGATCGCCAGCACCCGCCCGTCGACCGGCGCGGTGATTTCCAGGCAGCAGCCGTTCATCCCGTCCCCGTGCGAGGCGTCCGGTTCGATCAGCGCGGCGCGGGCGCGGTCGAGCGTGCCCTGCGCCATCTCGAGGCCCGATTCGGCGGCCTCTCGCGCCGCCTGGCGGATGGCGAGCTGCTGCTGGGCGGTCTCGAGCCGCGTCAGCGTGGCGACCCCGCGCTCGACCAGCGCGGTGGCGCGGCGGAACTCGCTTTGCGCGAGCGCCAGTTCCTCTTCGGCCTGCTCCATGCTGCTGCGGGCGACGTCGAGGCCGGCCTCGGCCTCGCGCACCGCGGCCTCGGCCTGGACCCGTGTGCGCGGGTCGAGCGGATTGGGCGCCGCCGGCGAGACCACGGCGACCACGGTTTCACCCGCCACGACCGCGTCGCCCACCCGCACCGGTGCGCGCCCGGCGGTGCCGGAAACGGGGGCGGCGACCTCGTATATCTCGGCGATGCGGGTCTTGCCGTCGACATCGACCGTCACCTGCATCGGGCCGCGCGCCACCTCGGCCAGATCGACCGGCACCGGCTCGGCGCGGAACGCCACGATGCCAAGGAACACCGCCGCCAGAAGGGCGATCGCGGCCATCAGGACGGTTCTGGTTTTCATCGGCGATCCTCACTCACGGGTTTTCATCACCTCGACGAGGTTGAGCGTGTCGAGCCGCCGGCGCACCAGCAGCGCCGAGCCCAGCGCGGCGGCGAGCACCACCAGGCTGGCGCGGGCAAAGCCCGCCGGCTCCAGCGCCAGCGGAATGACGTAGAGGTCGCTGCTCGACCCTTCCGCCATCGCCGCGGCGATTCCCGCCCCCAAAAGCCATCCCAGGGGCTGCGCCAGCAGCGCCAGCAGCATCGTCTCGC
>CAZNMK010000258.1:0-4679 GCA_964574045.1 uncultured Roseovarius sp.
TGCTTGCCGCGCTCGACGAGCGCTCCGAAACCCCGCGCAGGGGCGGTGCCCGCGAACGGGTCGCCAAGGTGCGGCGGGACATGCTCGCCGGGCTCAACCCGGTGGAGCGGCAGCACAAGGCGGTGTGGGACTGCCTGCGCGCGGCGCTGCCCGAGGACGCGATCGTCATGGGCGACATCACCCAGATCGTCTATACCGGGTCGGCGGTGATGCCGGTAGAGCTGCCGCGGCGATGGTTCTACCCGGCCGGCTTCGGCACGCTGGGCTGCGCGCTGCCCGATGCCATCGGCGCCAAGATCGCGCAGCCCGAGGTGCCGGTGGTCGCGGTCGCCGGCGATGCCGGGTTCATGTTCACGGTTCAGGAACTGATGACCGCGGCCGAGATGCGGCTGCCGATTCCGGTCATCGTCTGGAACAACGACGGCTACGGCATGATCCGCGTCGGCATGGACGGGGCCGGCATGGAGCGCGTCGCCGACAGCCCGATGACCCCGGATTTTCCGGCGCTGGCGGCAGGGTTCCGGTGCCACAGCGCCGCACCGCAGAGCGCCGGCGACCTCGCCACGGCGGTTCGCGAGGCGCTGCGCGCGGATGCGCCGACGCTGATCGTGGTCAACGAAAACGCGGCCTGGGTGGCCGGGAAGGACGAATAACCGCGGTCGCGGGCGATAGACCGCCGTTGGCCATGGCAGAAACCGAAGGAACGGGGAGATCGGAAAGATGCTTGATTTCACACATGACGACTGGAAGGCGAAGGCCGGAGCGCTCAGCTTTCGCGGCCAGGCATTCATCGGCGGCAGCTTTGTCGATGCCGCCGACGGCGATACCTTCGACTGCGTCAACCCGGCGACGGGCAAGGTTCTGACCAGGGTCGCGTCGTGCAAGGCCGCCGATGTCGACGCCGCCGTGGCGGCGGCGCGCAAGGCGTTCGATGCCGGCCACTGGTCGCGCGCGGCGCCGGATCACCGCAAGGCGGTGCTGCTGCGGCTGGCCGAACTCATCCGCGAGAACCTGGCCGAACTGGCGCTGCTCGACACGCTCGACATGGGCAAGACCATCACCGACGCGTCGACCATCGACGCCCCCGGATCGGCCTATTTCTTTCAGTGGTACGCCGAGGCGATCGACAAGATCTACGACGAGGTCGCGCCGACCGGGCCGGGCGACCTGGCGCTGATCCGGCGGGTGCCGATCGGCGTCGTCGGCGCGGTGACGCCGTGGAACTTTCCGCTCGACATGGCGACGTGGAAATCCGCCGCCGCGCTCGCTGCGGGCAATTCGGTGGTTCTGAAGCCGGCCGAGCAATCGCCCCTCTCCGCGCTGCGTCTGGCCGAACTGGCCGCCGAGGCCGGGGTGCCCGAAGGCGTCTTCAACGTCGTGCCCGGCTTTGGCGAGACCGCCGGCAAGGCGCTGGGGCTGCATGGCGATGTCGACTGCATCGGCTTCACCGGCTCGACCGCCGTCGGCAAGCTCTTCATGCAGTATGCGGGCCAGTCGAACATGAAGGCCGTATGGCCCGAGACCGGCGGCAAGAGCCCGAACCTGATCTTTGCCGATTGCGGCCAGCTCGATGCCGCGGCCGAGATGGCGGCATTCGGCATCTTTTTCAACCAGGGCGAAACCTGTTCGGCGAATTCCCGTCTCTACCTTCAGCGCGGCATCAAGGACGAATTCATCGAGAAGATGACCGCCCTCGCGGCCGCGCATCAGCCGGGCGACCCGCTCGATCCGGCGTCGAAGATGGGGGCGATCGTCGACCGGACCCAGACCGAGCAGATCATGCGCTACATAGACGCCGGCCGCCAGAGCGCCAACCTCGTATGCGGCGGCCGGCAGGTGACGGTGGACGGCCAGGGTCTCTATGTCGAGCCGACGATCTTTGACGATGTCGCCCACGACGACCCGCTGGCGCGCGACGAGATTTTCGGCCCGGTCCTGTCGGTCATCCCCTTCGACACCGAAGAAGAGGCGGTGACGATGGCGAACGACACCGTCTACGGGCTTGCCGCGTCGGTCTGGACGGACGATCTTTCGCGCGCCCACCGGGTCTCGGACGCGCTTCATGCCGGCACCGTGTCGGTGAACACGGTCGATGCGCTTTCGGCGATGACGCCCTTCGGCGGCATGAAGCAGTCCGGCTTCGGCCGCGATCTGTCGCTGCACTCGCTGGACAAGTATACCGCGCTGAAAACGGTCTGGATCAAGTACCGGGCCTGAGCCAGTGCCGCGCGAGTCCCGCAACGGGGTGTCGCCGGCAGCCGAAAACGGGACAAACCGAGGATCGGACCATGACGTAGTGCACGCCGACCCGTGCTGAAACCCCGCCGCGCCGGCAGCGCGGGCCGGCTGGCGGGGGCGGCCATGCCGTGCCCGGCCGCATAGGGCGCGAAGGGTCATGAACAAGATCGCTGCGACCATCCTCAGGCGGCTCCTGATCGGTCTGCTGACCTTGCTGGTGGTCACCGTCATCATCTTCGGTGCCGTCGAGCTGCTGCCGGGCGACATCGCCACCGAGACGCTGGGCCAGTCGGCAACGCCCGAAACCCTGGCCGCGCTGCGCAAGACGCTGCAGCTCGACGATCCCGCGCCGGTACGCTACGGACGCTGGCTGGCGGGGTCTCTGAGCGGGGATTTCGGCATGTCGCTGGCAAACAACCGGCCGACCTCCGAGCTGATCTCGACGCGCGCGCTCAACACCTTCTTTCTTGCCGCCTACGCGGCCGCGATCGCGGTGCCGCTGGCGGTGAGCCTCGGAATGCTGGCGGCGCTCTACCGGAATTCGGCCTTCGATCGCCTGATCTCCGGTGCGACCCTCGCCGCGATCTCGTTCCCCGAATACTTCGTGGCCTATATCCTCATCCTGGTCTTCGCGGTCCAACTCGGCTGGTTTCCGAGCCTGGCGAATGTCGAACTCGTCACCCCGCTCGGCGAGAGGCTCTATGCGACCTTCCTGCCGGCGGTGACCCTGACGCTGATCGTGACGGCGCACATGATGCGGATGACGCGGGCCGCGATCATAGCGGTGCTGGGCTCGGACTATGTCGAGATGGCGCAGCTCAAGGGAATGCGTCGCTGGCGGGTCATCGCCGTGCACGCCCTGCCCAACGCGCTGGCGCCGATCATCAACGTCATCGCCTTCAACCTCGCCTACCTGATCGTCGGCGTGGTGCTGGTCGAGGTCGTCTTTGTCTATCCCGGTCTCGGGCAGCTGCTGGTCGACAGCGTCGCCAAGCGCGATTTCCCGGTCGTGCAGGCGGCCTGCCTGATCTTTGCGGCGACCTATATCCTGCTCAACCTCGCCGCCGACATCCTGTCGATCGTCTCCAACCCCAGACTGCTGCATCCGAGGTGATCCGATGACGGGCTGGCTGATCCATCTGCGCGAGGCTCCGGTATCGGCCTGGATCGGGCTGGTGCTGGTCGCGTTCTATGCGCTGGTCGCGCTCTTCGCGCCGCTGATCACACCCTTTCCCGAAACCGCGGTGGTGGGCACGCAATACCACCCCTGGGCGGCGCCGCACTATCTGGGGACCGACGCGCTGGGGCGCGACGTGCTGTCGAGGCTGATCTACGGGGCGCGCAATACCGTCGGTATCGCCCTCGTCACCACCCTGCTCGCGTTTCTGATCGGGGTCACGATGGGGCTTCTGGCTGCGGCCATCGGCGGCCTGTTCGACGCGGTCAGCTCGCGCGCGGTGGACGTGCTGATGGCGGTCCCGTCGCTGATTTTCGCGCTCTTGATCCTGACCGTCACCGGCACCTCGATCCTCGCCCTCGTTCTCGTCATCGCGGTTCTCGACAGCACGCGGGTTTACCGGCTGGCGCGCTCGGTCGCGCAGGGGATCATGACGATGGACTACATCGAGGTCGCACGGATGCGCGGCGAAGGGCTGTTCTGGCTGATCCGGCGCGAGGTGCTGCCCAACGCGGCGCCGCCCCTGATCGCCGAATTCGGCCTGCGTTTCTGTTTCGTGTTCCTGTTCATCGCGGCGCTCTCGTTTCTGGGCCTCGGCATCCAGCCGCCGACGGCCGACTGGGGTTCGATGGTGCGCGAGAGCGCCAAGCTGATCGCCTTCGCCGATTTGTCGACCTGGACGACCGCGACGTTCGGGCTGGCGCCGCTCTTGCCCGCGGGCGCGGTCGCCTGTCTCACGGTGGCGGTGAACCTGGTCGTCGACTGGGTGCTGCACCTCTCGAGCGGATTGAAGGAATAGACGATGACCCGTGGCCGGATCGGTACGAAGGGCGACACGCTGCTCGAGATCCGCGATCTCCGGATCGAGGGCCGGTCCGAACGGCAATGGCACGACATCGTCAAGGGCGTGAGCCTCACCCTCGCGCGTGGCGAGGTTCTCGGCCTCATCGGCGAGAGCGGCGCCGGCAAGTCGACGCTGGGGCTGGCGGCGATGGGCTATACCAAGGGCGGCTGCCGCATCGCGGGCGGCTCGGTGCGCTTCGACGGCACGGAACTGGTCGGCGCCCCCGCCGAGACGCGGCGCCGGCTGAGAGGCGCCCGCATCGCCTATGTCGCGCAATCCGCGGCCGCCGCCTTCAACCCCGCCTACCGGCTCATCAGCCAGTATTGCGAAGGCCCGGTCCGCCACGGGATCATGCCCCGCAAACAGGCCGAGGCCGAGGCGGTCGCGCTCTACCGCGCGATGCAGCTTCCCGATCCCGAC
>CAZNMK010000259.1:0-4678 GCA_964574045.1 uncultured Roseovarius sp.
CGGCCAGGGCACCGACCGCGAAAAGCTGGATGTCATCCTCGCCAACGTGCGCGGCAGCGAGGAACGCGAGGGCGACATCCTGGCGCAGATGGCCGCGACGCGGTCGGCGGACGAACGGCTGCAGGAACTCATTTCCAGCTACGGGGCGGCGACGGTGCAGATGGCGATCGCCGACATCCACGACCAGTCGGAACGTCAGATGCGCGCCGCCATTACCGAGATCCCCGACGGCGAATATTTCGGCGAGGATTTCCTCGATCATGACGGCATCGACGATCGTCCCATCGGGGTGCGGGTGCGCGTCACCATCGCCGGCGACGAGGCGACCTTCGATTTCAGCGAGACCGACGATGCCGCCAAGGGGCCGCTCAACGCCACGCCGTTCACCGCCGGGGCCAGCGTCTTTTACGCGATGAAGGCGATCGCCGGGCCGGACATCCAGCCCAATGCCGGCTGCGGCCGGCCGCTGAAGGTGATCACGCGGCCCGGCTCGCTGGTCCATCCGCCCTGGAGCCGGCCGGTGGTGGGCGGCAATCACGAGACCTCGCAGCGCATGGTCGATGCCATCTTCAGGGCGATGGAGGCGGTGGTGCCCGAACGGCTCAGCGCCGGCGGTTCGACCACCTCGGGGCTGCTGCTGTTCGGCGGCACCGATCCGCGCACCGGCGAGTGGACGACGCTTTACGAGGTCCATGCCGGCGGCGAGGGGGCACGGGCCGAGCGCGACGGCCGCCCGGCGGCGCGGCCGCACATGTCGAACGTGATGAACACCCCGGCCGAGATGATCGAGGCCTTCTACCCGATCCGCATCGAGCGCCAGGCGCTGCGCCACGGGTCCGGCGGAGAGGGCAGGCACCGCGGCGGGCCGGGGCAGGAACGGCACTACCGCATCCTCGCCCCCGAGATGGCGATGACCACCATGGTCGAACGCAACGTGATCCGGCCCTACGGCCTGCAGGGCGGCGAGCCCGGCCAGCCCTTCGAGATCACGCTCGAGCGGGCAGGCGGCGAGCGCGGCCAGATTTCCGGCAAGACCCATGTGACGCTGTTCGAGGGGGACTGCGTCATCATGAAATCAAGCGGCGGTGGCGGTTACGGCGCCGTGGAACAAGCAGCGAAAGGACAGGAGAGATCATGAGACTCGAAAACCGCAAGGTCATCATTACCGGCGCCGCGCAGGGCATGGGCGGCGTGATCACCCGCAAGCTCGCCGATGAGGGGGCGGAACTGTTCCTGACCGCGCGCACGCGCGGCCCGCTCGAGGAACTTGCCGCCGAACTGAAGGCGAACGGCGTCAAGGTCGACCTCAAGGAGGGCGACTGCACCGTCGAAAGGGACGTCAAGGCCGTGGTCGACGCGGCGCTCGAATTCTTCGGCGGCCGCATCGACGTGCTGGTCAATGCCGCCGGCGCCACCGGCCCGATCGAGACCCCGGTCTGGGAACTCGATCCCGACGATTTCCTCGACCTGCTGCGCAAGAACATCGTCGGCCCGTTCCTGCCGATGAAGCATGTGATGCCGACGATGATCGAGCAGCGCTACGGCAAGATCGTCAATATCGGCGGCGGGTCGGGCATGCGCGGCTATCGCTACCGCGCCGCCTACAGCGCGTCGAAATGGGGCGTGCGGGGGCTGACCCGGACCGCCGCCATCGACGCGGGCGAGCACAACATCAACGTCAACGCGATCATGCCCGGCATTGTCGAAACGCCCCGGATGGAAAAGCTCTGCCGGGTCAAGGCGGAAAAGCGCGGCGTCAGCTACGACGAGGTCTACGAGGAATATCTTGACGAGATGCCGCTGCACCGCGTGACCTATCCCGAGGATATCGCCAACGCGGTGATCTTTCTGTCGTCGGACGAATCGAAGAACATCACCGGTCAGGAAATGGTGATCGACGGCGGTTGGGCGGCGTAGGCGCCGCAGCGAGTTGCAAGGGCGCCGCCGAAGGTGGCGCCCGAACGCACGAACACACGGGTGATCGGATGGCAGGCGAACTACCGGCACATGCCGAAATCGTGATCATAGGCGGCGGCGTCGCAGGGGCCAGCCTCGCCTGGCAACTGGCGCGCCTGGGCAAGCGCGACATCGCGATCCTGGAGCGCGGCACGCTGACCTGCGGCACGTCGTGGCATGCCGCCGGCCTGATCATGCAATTGCGCGCCAGCCACTCCATGACCGACCTGTCGCGCCACAACGCCCAGGTCTATCCCACGCTCGAGGCGGAAACCGGCCAGGCGACGGGGTTCAAGCAGAACGGCACGCTGGCCATCGCCCGCGATGCCGATCGCCTCTATGAACTCAAACGCCGCGCCTCGATCGCCAAGAGCTATGGCATCGTCGCCGAACTGATCGGCCCGCGCGAGGCGGGCCAGCTCTATCCGGGGCTCGATACATCGGTGGTCGAGGGGGCGCTGTTCATTCCCGGCGACGGCCAGCTCAACGCCGTCGACACGGTCATGGCCTTTATCGCCGGGGCGCGCAAGCTGGGTGCGCGGGTGTTCGAGAACAGCGCCGTTACCGATATCGTCCGCCGCCCCGGTGCCGGCGGCTACCTCGTGACGACGCCGCGCGGCACGGTGGAATGCGAAACGCTGGTGCTGGCCTGCGGCCTCTGGACGCGGCAGGTGGCGGCGCGTCTGGGGGCGGCGGTGCCGCTCAACCCGTGCGAACATTTCTATGTCGTGACAGACGCGCTCGATATCGCGACGCCGGGCCTGCCGGTGCTGCGCGACACCGACGGCTATGTCTACATCAAGGAGGATGCCGGCAAGCTGCTGGTCGGCGCCTTCGAGCCGCAGGCGAAACCGCTGAAGACGAGCGCGCTGCCCGCGCGCGCCGAAGACATCGAACTGCCCGAGGACTGGGACCATTTCGCGCTGCCCTATTCCAAGGCGTGCGAGTCGGTGCCGGCTCTTGAAAACGTGGGCATCAGCCGCTTCATGAACGGCCCCGAGAGCTTTACCCCCGACGCGAATTTCGCCATCGGCGAACTGCCCGGCCTGCCGCGGCTGTTCGTGTCCGCCGGGTACAATTCCGAAGGGTTCGAGATGGCGCCGGGCGCGTCGCGGGCGCTGGCGGAGTGGATCGTCGAGGGCGAGCCGACGATGGACCTGGCCGATGTCGACGTGGCGCGCTTTCATCCCTTCCAGATGAACACCGCCTATGTCGAGGCCCGCGCCGCGGAATCGCTCAGTTCGATCTTTCACATGCACTGGCCGAACCTGCAGCGCCTGTCGGCACGGCCGGCGCGAAAGAGCCCCCTGCACGACCGCCTGGCGGCCCGCGGCGCCGCATTCGGCGAGGCGATGGGCTGGGAGCGCGCCAACTGGTTCGCGCCCGAAGGGGCGGAACCGCGCGATGTCTATTCCTGGCACCGGCCGAACTGGTACGAACGAACCGCCGGCGAATGCCACGCCGTGCGCGAGAACGTGGCGCTGTTCGACCTCAGCTCGTTCGGCAAGCACCTGGTGCAGGGGCGCGACGCCTGCCGGTTGCTGCAACGGCTCTGTGCCAACGACGTGGACGTGGCGCCGGGGCGCGTCGTCTATACCCACATGCTGAACCGGCGCGGCGGCATCGAGGTGGACGTGACCGTCAACCGCATGGCCGAAGACCGCTACATGGTCGTGTCCTCGGCCGCCTTCCAGCCGCGCGACCTGGCCTGGATCGCGCGGCACGTCGCCCCCGACGACCGGGTCTGCGTGAGCGATGTCACCTCTGGCTGGGCGGTGATTTCGGTCCAGGGGCCGAAGTCGCGCGACCTGCTTCAGGGGCTGACCGATGCCGAGCTGTCGAATGCCGCCTTTCCGTTCGCCGCCTCGCGCGAGATCGACATCGGTTTTGCCCGGGTTGTGGCCAACCGGCTGACCTTTGTCGGCGAACTGGGGTGGGAGCTCTATATCCCCGCCGAATTCGCCCAGGACGTCTATGACCGGATCGTGGCCGCCGGGGCCGGGGCGGGGCTGAAACATGCCGGCTATCACGCGCTCGAGCATCTGCGTTCGGAACGCGGCTACCGCGAATTCGGCCTCGACCTGACGCCCGACGACACGCCCTACGAGGCCGGGCTGGGCTTTACCGTCAAACCCGACAAGCCGGGCGGGTTCATCGGCCGCGACGCGGTGGCGGCGCAGCGCGGGCAGGTCCTGCAAAAGCGGCTGGTGATGTTCGGCCTCGAGGATCCCGGCCCCGACCTGCACAAGGACGAGCTGATCCGCATGAACGGGCGGATCGTCGGCTATCTGCGATCGGGGGTTTACAGCTTTACCCTGGGGCGGGCGATCGGTATGGGCTACGTTACGCACGCGGACGGAGTGACCGCGGAGCTGCTGGCGGGAAGTACCTTCGAGATCGAGATCGGCTGCGAATGCTACCCGGCGCGCGCCTCGCTCCAGCCGTTCTTCGACCCCAAGGGCGAAAGAGCGCGAGGATAGTGCAGGATGAGTTCTGTCGGAATCAATGTTGGTTGCCAGTCTCCTCCGGGGCGTCAGCCCCGGATCGCGCCCGTCGTTGGCGCGACGCGGGCGCGATCCTGCCACCCTCGGTGCCGGGCGCGATCCTCGACTCAACGCGGTCGTTCAATCGAAAACCATCTTGCCCCAAGGTGTGTCCCGTTCAATTGGAAACGGTTCGACGACGGGCACGCGGCCGCCCGGGTGGGCGCGGAACGCGCCCG
>CAZNMK010000260.1:0-4655 GCA_964574045.1 uncultured Roseovarius sp.
GCATGTCGGTGGCGACGGTTCCGGGGCTGAGGCCCATCGCCCGGATACCGTGCGCGCGCCCTTCGAGATCGGCGGCACGGGTCAGCATCGCGGCGCCGGCCTTGGCGGCGCAATAGGCGCTCCATCCTTCCAGCGGGGCGTGCGCGGCGCCGGAACTCACCGTCAGCACGGTGCCGCCGCCGCCGGCCTTCATCGCCGGCAGCGCCGCCCGCATGCCGTGAAAGACGCCCTTGAGGTTGACGTCGATGGCCTTGCCCCAGGCCTCGGGATCGGCGCCGTCGAGGGGGGCGATGGGCTCGATCGTGCCGGCATTGCCGATGAGCACGTCGATCCCGCCAAAGGCCGTCCGGCACGCCTCGACCGCCGCCGCCACCTCCCAGTAGCGGCTGACGTCGCAGGGGATGGCGACGGCGTTCCGGCCGATCTCGCCCGCCAGCGCCGCGATCGCGTCGCCGTTGCGCGCGGCCAGCGCCACCCTTGCCCCGGCCCCGGCGAATGCGCGCGCCGCGGCCGCGCCGATGCCGCGGCTGGCGCCGGTGATCAGCACCGCCTTGCCTGCCACCGATTGTGTCATGGTCATGTCGTCCTCTTGCGTGCTTTGCCGGGGCCATACTCGCCGCCTTGGCGCAAAAGGCAAGTAGCCCTTGACCCGTCCGGCGCTTGGGCGGAAGCTGTCGGAGGATTTCGGAGAGGAAGGGTTGAGCATGCAAATTTCTGAAACGCGCGTGACCGCGACGGCCGCGCTGTGCGTTTTCCTCGGCGCGCCCGCGGCCATGGCCGATGTCACCGCCGAACAGGTCTGGGCGGATTGGCGCGACTACATGACCGACGCCGGTTACGAGGTCGACGCGCGCGAGACGCGGTCGGGCGATACCCTGACCGTGAGCGGGCTGGCGATGTCGATGGCCGTTCCCGAGGAAGACAGCGTCGTCACCGTTTCGATGGGCGACATGGCCTTTGTCGACAGGGGCGACGGTACCGTGTCGATAGAGATACCCCAGAACCTGCCGATCGGGATCGTGGTGACCGGAGCCGAGGGCGAAGAGGCCGATATCGGCATCAACTATGCCACGCGCGGGCTGTCGGTCACCGTATCGGGCGATCCCGGCGACATGAGCTATACCTACTCGGCCGCCAATCTGACGATGACGCTGGAAAGCCTCGCGGTCGAGGGCAATGAGGTCGACATGGCCGAATTCGGCACCGCCCGGCTGGAGATCGACGACATAGCCGGTTCGACCCAGATGGCGGTGGGCAACCTGCGCCGGTCGGCGCAGAAGGTCACCACCGGGGCGCTGAGCTATCTGGTCGATTTCAGGGAGCCCGATGGCGGCGATGGCCGGCTGGTGGTCAAGGGCGGCGCCGACACGATGGATTTCCGCGGCACGGTCAGCCTGCCGAAGGAGATGGACGCCAACGCGATGGCGCAGATGCTGACCGCCGGGTTCGCCTTCGACGGCAAGTTCGCAATCGAGAACGGCGCCACCGATTTCAATTTCCAGGACGACGAAGAGATGGGCCAGGGCAAGACCCGGTCGGCCACCACCGAACTGCGCATCGCGATGGGGCAGGATGGCCTTGTCTATGCGCTGCAATCGACCGATGTCGAAATGTCGATGGCTGGCGGCGAACTGCCGTTTCCGGTCGACATCGCGATGGCCGAAACCGCCGTCGACATCAAGATGCCGCTGATGTCGGGCGAGGCGCCGCAGGGCTTCGACCTGGGTCTGACGCTGGGCGATTTCACCATGTCCGACATGTTGTGGGGCATCTTCGATCCGGCCGGCCAGCTGCCGCGCGACCCGGCCACCGTCGCGGACGACCTGTCGGGCACGGTGCGGCTGCTGGCCGATCTTCTGGATCCCGGTCAGATGGAGGCCGTCGATGCCGGCGAGGCCCCGCCGGGCGAGATAGAAACGCTCGAGATCGAGGGCCTGACCGTGCGCGTCGCGGGCGCGGAGCTGACTGGCAAGGGCGGCTTTACCTTCGACAACGACGACCTCGAGACGTTCGAGGGGATGCCCGCGCCCGAAGGCGAGGTGAACCTGACGCTGGTGGGCGGCAATGCCCTGCTCGACAAGCTGGTGGAGATGGGGCTGGTGCCCGAGGACGAGGCCGGCGGCATGCGCATGATGATGGGGCTTTTCGCCGTGCCGGGCGACGGCGAGGATACGCTGAATTCCAAGATCGAGGTCAAGAGCAACGGCCAGATCCTCGCCAACGGTCAGCGCATCAAGTAGATCGCAAGGGGCGGTGACGCCCTTTCGGCCGCGCGGGCGATGTCCGCGCGGTCGTGCGCTCCGACGGCGTGCGGTCCGGCCCGTGTCGCGTTAGAGCGGAAACACCCGCGCGCACCGGGCTTGACCCGGGGCCGCGCCAGCCGGCAAATAGGCCCCGGGTCAGGCCCGGGGCGGGAGCGAATTCAATCTGGCGCGATGCGCGACAGCCCGGACGATCGGGCGGGAAAGGCGGGCATGACCGAACCACTCGACCAAATCGCCGACGCACTGATCGCCGCCGCGCTCGGGGCGGGGGCGGAGGCGGCCGACGCCCTGGCCGTCGAAGGCCGGGCGCTGACCATCGGCGTGCGGTCCGGCACCCTGGAAGAGGCCGAGCGCGCCGAGGGCGCCGAGATCGGCCTGCGGGTGCTGATCGGCGGGCGGCAGGCTTGCGTTTCGGCATCCGATACGCGGCCCGACACCATCGCCGCCTTGGCCGAACGCGCGGTGGCGATGGCGCGCGAGGCGCCTGAAGACCCTCATGCCGGCCTTGCCGAACCGGGCCAGACCGGGACGGGTTGCGACCTGGCCGCGCTGGAACTGGCAGACCCGGCGCCCGAGCCCGCCCCCGCCGAGTTGCAGCATGCGGCACTGACCGCCGAGGCGGCGGCGCAGGCGGTAGAGGGGGTCAGCCAGGTGCAGTCGGCAACCGCCGCCTGGTCGCGCCGCATCGTCCGCATGGCCGCCAGCAACGGCTTTCGCGGCGCGATCGAACGCACCGACAGCGCGCTTTCTTGCACCGCCATCGCCGGCAGCGGCACCGCCATGCAGCGCGACAGCGACGGCGACGGGCGCATTTTCCGCGCCGATCTGCGCGATGCGCGCGAGATCGGGCAGCGGGCGGGCGAACGCGCGGTGGCGATGCTGGGCGCGAAAAAGCCGCCGACGGGCGCCTTTCCGGTCATGTTCGACGAACGCGTCGCCGGCACGCTGGTCGGGCATCTGCTGGCGGCCGCGAACGGCGCGGCGGTGGCGCGCGGCGTCTCGTGGCTGCGCGGCCGGCTGGGCGAGGCGGTCCTGCCCGACGCGCTGAGCCTGACCGAGGACCCCCACCGACCGCGCGCCGCCGCCTCCCGCCCCTTCGATGCCGAGGGGCTGCCGACACGGGCGCGCGCGCTGGTCGATGGCGGCGTGCTGACGGGCTGGCTGCTCGATCTTTCCTCGGCCCGCCAGCTGGGGATGGCGCCCACGGCCAATGCCCGGCGCGGGCCGTCGGCGCCGCCCAGCCCGGCGCCGTGGAACGTGGCGCTGACCCAAGGCATGCACAGCCGCGACGACCTGCTGCGCGAGATGGGCACCGGCCTTCTGGTCACGTCGCTGATCGGGTCGACCATCAACCCCAATACCGGCGACTATTCGCGCGGCGCGTCGGGGTTCTGGGTCGAACGGGGCGAAATCGCCTGGCCGGTCCATGAATGCACCATCGCGGGCAGCCTGCCGCTTATGCTGCGGTCGCTGATACCGGCCAACGACGCCCGGCCCTGGCTCAGCTGGGTGGTGCCGTCGCTGCTGGTCGAGGGGTTGACCCTTGCCGGCGACTGACCTGGCGCTGCTGGTCGGGGCGGCGCGCGCGGCCGGCGAGGTGGCGTTGCGCTATGCCCGCGACGGCGCGAAAAGCTGGGACAAGCCCGGCGGGCTGGGCCCCGTGACCGAGGCCGACATGGCGGTGAACGCGACGCTCGAACGGGTGCTGCGCGCGGCCCGGCCCGATTACGGCTGGCTGTCCGAGGAGACCGAGGACAGTCCCGCGCGCCTGTCGGCGAGCCGCGTCTTCATCGTCGACCCCATCGACGGCACCCGCAGTTTCATCGAAGGCTCGGGACACTGGGCGCATTCCCTCGCCGTGGCCGAGGGCGGCCGCGTCACCGCGGCGGTGGTGTTCCTGCCCAGGCCCGGCAAGCTTTATGCCGCGGCGGCGGGGCAGGGGGCGACGCTCGATGGCCGCGCCCTGCGCGTCAGCCCGCGGGACGATCTGACCGGCGCCTCGGTGGCGGTGGCCAGACCGGCGCTGGCGCCGCAACACTGGCGCGCGGCGGTGCCCCGGGTCGAACGGGTCTACCGGCCCTCGCTGGCCTACCGGCTCAGCCTCGTGGCCGAGGGGCGGTTCGATGCGTTGCTGACGCTGCGGCGGTCGTGGGAATGGGACGTGGCGGCGGGCGATCTGATCCTGCGCGAGGCCGGCGCCGCCACCTCCGACCGGCGCGGCGGCACGCTCAGCTTCAACAACCCCGTGCCGCAGGTCGAGGGCGTCGTGGCCGCCAACCCGGTGCTGCATGCCCGCCTGACCGCGGCGCTGGCGCCCTGAGCCGGGCGGACTTGTCTTTTCATCTTGCCGCAAATACTCCGGGGGTGCGGGGGGCGGGCCCCCCCAGGCGT
>CAZNMK010000261.1:0-4646 GCA_964574045.1 uncultured Roseovarius sp.
GTCAGGGTCAAGGTGATGGCCATGGTCACCCCGCGGGTGGGCGAGGGCGTGGCCTTCATGCCCTTCCATTTCGGCGGCTGGTACCAGGGCGAGGACCTCAGGCACAAGTATCCCGACGGCGCCGACCCCTATGTTCTGGGCGAGTCCTCGAACACGGCGCAGACCTACGGCTATGACAGCGTGACCCAGATGCAGGAGACCAAGGCCACTCTCTGCAAGATCAGCGCAGCATAAGGAGAAACGGAAATGGCAAGAGCTAAATTCCTCTGCGACGCCGAACGCTGCATCGAGTGCAACGCCTGCGTCACCGCCTGCAAGAACGAGCACGAGGTTCCCTGGGGGATCAACCGCCGCCGGGTGGTGACCATCCAGGACGGCCAGCCCGGAGAACGCTCGATCTCGGTCGCCTGCATGCACTGTTCGGACGCGCCGTGCATGGCGGTCTGCCCTGTGGATTGCTTCTACCAGACCGAGGACGGCGTGGTGCTGCACTCCAAGGACCTCTGCATCGGCTGCGGCTACTGTTTCTACGCGTGCCCCTTCGGCGCGCCGCAGTACCCGCAGGCGGGCAATTTCGGCAGCCGCGGCAAGATGGACAAGTGCACCTTCTGCAACGGCGGCCCGGAAGAGAACAACAGCCAGGCGGAGTTCCAGAAATACGGCCGCAACCGGATCGCCGAAGGCAAGCTGCCGATCTGCGCCGAGATGTGCTCGACCAAGGCGCTGCTGGCCGGCGACGGCGATGTCGTCGCCAACATCTACCGCGAGCGTGTCGTCGCCCGCGGGTTCGGTGCCGGCGCCTGGGGCTGGGGCACGGCCTACGGCCAGAAGGGCGGCTGACCGGCGGTCGGCTGGGCGGGCCGCTCCCGCCCGGCCGTCGCCGCCGCATCGGGGCGGGCGGTCTTCGGACCGCCCCCTCCGCGACCGTTCGAAATCATACCCGGAACCCCGAAGATGGCACGCATCCTGCTTTCCCTCGCCCTCACGCTGTTGCTGGCCGCGACGGTGCCCATGCCCGCCCTGGCGCAGGACGCCGTCGAGCGGCCCGCGCCGGACCGCTCCGCCACCGGCGGGGCACAGACGCTGGAGGACATCCTCGCCCGGCAACGCGGCGAAAGGATCGACGACAGTTTTCGCAGACAGGCCACCGGCGACCCGGACAGCGCCGCCGGCATGACCCGGCAGCTGGGCACGCTGGGCGGCGTTTCCGATCCCGAGATGTGGCGCGCGCTGAGATACGGCACCGCCGATGTCACGGTGTCGGCCGGCGGCGCGCCGGCGCGGGTGCTGATCCAGGACCGCGGCATGTGGTGGCTCGATATCCGGCGCGGACCGCTCGTCACCTATGGCGGCTGGCTTCTCCTGGGCACGATCGCGCTGCTGGCGGTGTTCTACCTCATCCGCGGACGGATCCGGATCGAGGGCGAAAGGACCGGCCGCACCGTCACCCGCTTTGCCGCCATCGAGCGCTTCTCGCACTGGCTGATGGGCGGCTCTTTCGTCGTGCTGGCCCTGACCGGGCTGGTGGTGCTGATGGGACGGCAGTTCATCATTCCCGCCTTCGGGCGCGAGGCCTTCGCGACCCTTGCCGAGGGGTCGAAATGGGTGCACAACAACGTCGCCTGGGCGTTCATGCTGGGCCTCGTCATGGCGTTCGTGCTGTGGGTGGTCCACAACATTCCCAACCGCACCGACCTGAAATGGCTGGCGGTGGGCGGCGGGCTGTTCAAGAAGGGCGTTCACCCGCCGGCCAGGAAGTTCAACGCCGGGCAAAAGCTGATCTTCTGGTCGGTCATGCTGCTGGGCGGCTCGATCGCGGTAACGGGGCTGTCGCTGCTTTTCCCCTTCGAGCTGCCGCTTTTCGCCAAGACGTTCGCGGTGCTCAACCAGACCGGCCTGCCGCAGGCGCTGGGGTTCGGCGCGCTGCCCGGAACGCTGGCCCCGCACGAAGAGATGCAGTTCGCCCAGCTCTGGCATGCCATCGTCAGTTTCGTGCTGATGGCGATCATCATCGCGCATATCTATATCGGTTCGCTCGGGATGGAGGGCGCATTCGACGCCATGGGATCGGGCGAGGTCGACGAGCAGTGGGCGCGCGAACATCACGGCCTCTGGCTGCAAGAGCTGCAGGAACAGGACGCGCAGCGGACCGCGGCCAGGGCCGACGCGCCGGCGGAATAGATGCATCGCGCGCGTGCCGGTGTGCTGGCGGCCTGGGCTCTGGCCGCGGCGGCCATGCCGGCCGCCGGGCAGGGGTTCACGACGCTCAAGGGGCATGGCGGCCCGGTGATGGGCATCAGCGTGGAAGCCGCAACCGGGATGGTCGGTACCGCCAGTTTCGACAATTCGGTCGGGCTGTGGCGCGGGCGCGCGCCGCAGTGGCTGGAAGGGCACGCCGCCGCGGTCAACACGGTGCTCTTCGCCTCGGCCGACCGGCTGCTGTCGGCGGCCGACGACTTCACGGTTATCGACTGGAACCTCGCCACTGGCGAGGCGCGGCGGCTGGGCGGTCACAAGGGCAAGGTGGTGGGGCTCGCCCTGTCGCCGAACGGACGCTGGATCGCCGCGGCCAGCTGGGACGGCAGCATCGGGTTGTGGCCGGCCGGCGGCGGCGGGGCGGATGCGCGGTTTCTGTCGGATCACACCGGCGGCGTGAACGCTGTCGCTTTCGCCCCCGACGGGCGCGGGCTTTATTCCGCGTCGGCGGACGGCACCCTGCGCTATCGCCCGTTCGATGCCGAGGACGGCAGCACCGGCGACAGCCGGATCGTCGTCCGCCACGGTTTCGGCATCAACGCGCTGGTGCTGTCGCCCGGCATGGACTGGCTCGCCTATGGCGCGGTCGACGGCGGAACCCGGGTGATCGCGCCCGGCACGGGCGAGACGCTGCGCGATTTCACGCTCGATCGCCGCCCCATTCTGGCACTGGCCCATCACCCCGGCAGCGGCCGGCTGGCGGTGGGCGACGGGCACGGCTTCATCATGATGATCGATACCGGAAGCTGGCGCATCACGCACGATTTCAAGGCCATGCGCCATGGCCCGGTCTGGGCGCTGGCGTTCTCGCCCGATGGTGAAACGGTCTATGCCGGCGGGCTGGACGATGCCGTCTATGCCTGGCCTGTCGACCTCCTGGACCGGTTCGAGCCCGCCGGCGGGCAGGCATCGCGCAGCTTTCTGCGCGACCCGGACGCGATGCCCAACGGCGAACGCCAGTTCATGCGCAAATGCTCGATCTGCCACGCCCTGACGCCGGCGCCGTCGCGCAAGGCCGGGCCGACCCTGCACGGCATCATCGGCCGCCCGGCCGGCACCGTTCCGGGTTATCCCTATTCCGAAACGCTGACCGGATCGGACATCGTCTGGACCGAGGAAAGCATCGACGCCCTGTTCGATCTGGGGCCGGACGATTACATTCCGGGTTCCAAGATGCCGATGCAGCGCATCACCAGCGCCGAGGACCGCCGGGACCTGATCGCGTTCCTGCGCGGTGTCGCGGCGGCAAAGGAGAACTGACATGAAAGCGATGTTCGCGGCCTTCGCGGCCATTATCGTGATCGCCATCGCGGCACCGGCCCTGCTGGGGTCGCTGGGCTTTTCCAGCGCCGAAACCGGCGCCGGCGCAGCCGTCCGGTTGTCCGCGCCCGGGAAATGACCTCTGTCACGGCCGAAAATGCCGTGGCCGGTTCTGGACGGCGCGGGGACGACTACGGCGAAAACCTCGCCCGTGCGTCGGTGCTGGTGATCGACGACGAGCCGGGGATGCGCAACTTCCTTGCCAAGACCCTGTCGCCGCGCTGCCAGAGGGTCGAACAGGCGGCTTCGGCCCGGCAGGCGTCGGACATCCTCGATCGTGCGCATTTCGATCTCGTCATTCTCGACAACGTCATGCCCGAACAGACCGGCCTCGACTGGCTGGCCGATCAGCGGCGCATCGGCCTTTTCGCCGATACCATCCTGATCACCGCCTATGCCGATCTGGAAACCGCGATCCGGGCGCTGCGCGCCGGGGTCACCGATTTCGTGCTCAAGCCGTTTCGCAGCAACCAGATACTCAACGCCGCCGCCCGCGCACTGGACCGCAAGCGCCTGCGGCGAGAGAACTACCTGCTGCGCCACGCGCTGAACGAGGGCGACGCCGCCGGGCGCGGCCGGCTGCTGGGCAATTCGGCGGCAATCGCGGAGGTGCGCGAGATGCTGGCGCGGATCGCGCCGTTGCCGACGCCGGTGCTCTTCACCGGCGAAAGCGGAACCGGCAAGGAGATCGCCGCGCGCACGTTGCACGGGCTGTCGGAACGGGCCGACCGCCCCTTTGTCGCCATCAACTGCGCCGCTGTCTCGGCCGAGCATCTGGCGGACGAGCTCTTTGGCGCGGTCGAGGGCAAGACCTACCGCAAGGACGGGCTGTTTCTGCACGCCGACGGCGGTACGCTGTTCCTCGACGAGGTGGCGCAGCTGCCGCAGCAGGTGCAGGCGGGGCTGTTGCGCGTGCTCGAGGATCAGCGCATCCGCCCGCGCGGGGCCGAGCGCGAAATCCCGCTCGACCTGCGATTCCTTTTCGCCACCAACGCCGACCTGAAACGTGCCGTGGCCGACGGGCGTCTGCGGGCCGATCTCTATCACCGCATCAACGTGGTCGGCATCGA
>CAZNMK010000262.1:0-4638 GCA_964574045.1 uncultured Roseovarius sp.
AAATACCTGCCGCGGCTGGCCACGGGCGAGCTCATTGGCTGTTTCGGGCTGACCGAGCCGGACGCGGGCTCGGACCCCGCCGGCATGAAGACGCGCGCCGTCAAAACCGAGGGCGGCTATCGGCTGACCGGCTCGAAGACATGGATTTCCAACAGCCCGATCGCCGACGTCTTCGTGGTCTGGGCCAAGTCCGAGGCCCATGACGGCAAGATCCGCGGCTTCGTGCTGGACAAGGGGCTCAAGGGGCTGTCGGCGCCGAAGATCGAGGGCAAGCTGAGCCTGCGCGCCTCGATCACCGGCGAAATCGTGATGGACGGCGTCGAAGTGGGCGAGGACGCGCTTTTGCCCAATGTCGAGGGGCTCAAGGGGCCGTTCGGCTGTCTCAACCGGGCACGCTACGGCATCGCCTGGGGGGTGATGGGCGCGGCCGAGTTCTGCTGGCACGCGGCGCGGCAATACGGTCTCGACCGCCACCAGTTCGGCCGGCCGCTGGCCAACACGCAACTCTATCAAAAGAAGCTGGCCGACATGCAGACCGAAATCTCGCTGGGGATGCAGGCGGCGCTGCGGGTGGGCCGGCTGATGGACGAGGCCAGCGCCGCGCCCGAGATGATCAGCCTGATCAAGCGCAACAACTGCGGCAAGGCGCTCGACATCGCGCGGATGTCGCGCGACATGCACGGCGGCAACGGCATATCCGGCGAATTCCAGGTCATCCGTCACATGGTCAACCTGGAGACGGTGAACACCTACGAGGGAACCCATGACGTGCACGCGCTGATCCTCGGCCGCGCACAGACCGGCTTGCAGGCGTTTTTCTGAGAGATGCCGGGGGCGGGGCCGTCGAGATGGCCCCGCCGCGCCACATGCATAAGGCGCATAATCAATATTATGTTAAGTACCGCGTGCGGCCAGACTCGCTGCGCGTAAAGAAATAATCATTCTGCAATAACTGCCTACCGGCAATAGCTGAGGTCGGAACAGCAAGGTGTGCGCTGCGCGTGTTCCCCGCCGTCCGGACAATCTGCAACTTGGCCACACTCGCCCCGATTGATGGCGCGCGCGGCAACCCGGTTCTCGACACCGCCGGCAAGCGCGGCTTTAATCGGGGCTGTTGCAATTGAACCGATCTCGGGTGCCGGTGCCGATGACCTCGATCCTGATCCTCAACGGTCCCAACCTCAACCTGCTGGGCCAGCGCCAGCCAGAGGTTTACGGCGCCACCACCCTGCCCGAGATCGAGCGCGTGTGCCGCGCCCGTGCCGAGGCGCTGGGTCTGGGGCTGGAATTCCGCCAGGACAATTCCGAGGGTGCGCTGATCGACGCGATCCATGCCGCGCGCGGCGCACACGACGGCATCGTGATCAATGCCGGTGCCTATACGCACACCTCGATCGCGCTGATGGACGCGCTGAGTTCGGTCGCCCTGCCGGCGGTTGAGCTTCACCTCTCAAACATCCATGCACGCGAGGAATTTCGTCATCGTTCCTATATCGCCCGGGTGACGCTGGGGACGATCTGCGGCTTTGGCCCCACAGGATATGTCCTGGCCATCGACGCGCTGGCGGCGCATCTGGGGAATGCCGGGTGATCGCCAGCGAAGACCTGAACGCGCTTGTCACCGCGTCGAGCACCGAAGAACTGTGGGCGCTGCACGGCGAGCGGATGGCGCGATACGGTTTCGACCGCCTGATCTATGGTTTCACGCGCTTCAGGACCGAAAGATCGCTGGGGGATCCCGACGATTTCGTCCTGCTCAGCAACCATGACCCGGCCTATATGGACGCGTTCATCGGCCGGGGGCTGTATTTCGACGCGCCCATGGTGCGGTGGGCGCTCGACCACTGCGGCGCGCAATCATGGTCGGTCCTGCGCGAGATGGAGACCGCCGGAACGCTGACCGAGGCCGAACGCAAGGTTCTGGAATTCAACCGTTCCATGGGAGTCGTGGCGGGCTATTCGATCAGCTTCGCGCCGGTCTCGACGCGCGCGAGGGGCGCCATCGCGCTGACCGCCCGGCCCGGCCTGGACCAGGAAGCGGTTGACGCGATCTGGCAGCGGCACGGCGCGGACATCCTGCTGCTGAACAACCTCGCCCATCTGCGCATCCTGACCCTGCCCCATGCCGGCCCGGGCCGCTGCCTGACAAGACGGCAGCGCGAGGTGCTTGAATGGGTCGGCGACGGCAAGACGGTCCAGGACATCGCGCTGGTCATGGGACTGACGCCGGTCACCGTGGAAAAGCACCTGCGCCTGGCGCGCCGGGCGCTGGGGGTCGAAACGACCGCCCAGGCGGTGCTGAAGGCCGCGTTCCAGAACCAGATATTCGTCGCGCATCCCTGACGCGATCCCCGTCAAAGATTCATTGCATAGTAGGGTTTTCCGTACTTCCCCGGCGCGGCGAAATGTCGCAAACTGGAATCGTTCCGTGAGTGGTGGCTTTAAGCCTGGAACGCTGGGCCGGATATTCCCGTGTTTTCAGGGCTCTGCGGCCTGCCGGCGATGCCGGATGCCGGCCGTCATGCCCGTATTTCCGGGTGTGCGGCCGGCCTTCGCCAGCCGCCGCACCATCCCATGATCCGGTGGCTGGCAAACCGGCGCCGCCCGGGCGGGCGGCGCCGTTTCCGGTTGCGGAAATCGCGCCCGAGCTTACATGAGAAAGGCGCCCCAAGGCGCCTTTTTCATTTGACTATCTGCCAGGATCAACCGCCGACGGCGGTCTTGGCCACCTCGGCGGCAAAGTCCTCTTCGGCCTTCTCGATCCCCTCGCCGACCTCGAGCCGGACAAAGCCGGCGATTTCGGCCCCGGCCGCGGCCGCGGCGGCGGCGACGGTCCGGTCGGGGTCGATGACGAAGGCCTGCCCCAGCAGCGTGACCTCGGCCATGAACTTCTTCATCCGGCCCTTGATCATGTTCTCGATGATGTTGTCTGGCTTGCCCGATTCGCGCGCGATGTCGATCTGGATCTGGCGCTCCTTCTCGACGATGGCGGGATCGAGCGAGGCCTCGTCGAGCGCGGCCGGGCTGGTCGCGGCGACGTGCATCGCGACCTGCTTGCCGAAGCTCTCGTCGCCGCCCTTGAGCGCGACCAGCACGCCGATCTTGCCCATGCCCTCGGCCACCGCGTTGTGGACATAGGCCACCACGGTATCGCCCTCGACCGAGGCCATCCGCCGCAGGGTCATGTTCTCGCCGATGGTCGCGACCTTGTCGGTGATGGTGTCGGCCACGCTCTTGCCGTCCAGATCCGCGGCCCTGAGCGCCTCGATGTCGGCGGCATTCACGGCGGCACCGGCGATGGCGGCGACCATCTGCTGGAACTCGGCGTTCTTGGCCACGAAATCGGTCTCCGAGTTGATTTCGACGGCGACGCCGCGCCCGCCCTCGACGCGCACCGCGACCAGCCCCTCGGCGGCGGTGCGGCCCGATTTCTTGGCCGCCTTGGCAAGCCCCTTGGTGCGCAGCCAGTCGACCGCGGCGTCCATGTCGCCGCCCGACTCGGTCAGCGCCTTCTTCGCGTCCATCATCCCCGCGCCGGTCATGTCGCGCAGTTCCTTCACCATCGCAGCAGTGATCGCCATCTCGGCTCTCCTCAAATCGTCGGAATCGTCCGGCGGCGGACCAGCCCGCCGCCCCTTGTCGGTTTCATCAACTCGGCTCAGCCCTCGGCCTTCTCCTCGGCCTCTGCCTTGACCTCTTCGGCCGATTGGATGTCGTGGGGCGCGTCCTTGGCGACGGTGTCGTCATGCGCGGTCTCTTCGCCGACATTGCCGGTCTCCACGCCGGTCGAGGCGGCGGCGTCCTCGGTCGGGGCCTCCTCCAGCGCGCCGATGTCGACGCCCGCGGCGCCCATCTGCGCCGACATCCCGTCGAGCGCCGAGCGCGAGACCAGATCGCAGTAGAGCGCGATCGCGCGCGCGGCGTCGTCGTTGCCGGGGATGATGTAGTCGATGCCGTCGGGGGTGCAGTTGGTGTCGACCACGGCCACCACCGGGATACCCAGCTTGTTGGCCTCGGCCACCGCCAGCGCCTCTTTCCTGACATCGATCACGAACAGCATGTCGGGCAGGCCGCCCATCTCGCGGATGCCGCCGAGGCTGGCCTGCAGCTTGGCCTGCTCGCGCTCCATGCCGAGGCGTTCCTTCTTGGTCATGCCCTCGGCGCCGCCGGCGAGCGTCTCGTCGATCTCGGCCAGCCGCTGGATCGATTTCGATACCGTCTGCCAGTTGGTCAGCGTCCCGCCCAGCCAGCGGTGGTTCATGTAGTACTGCGCGCATTTCTCGGCCGCCTCGGCAATGGGCTGGCTGGCCTGCCGCTTGGTGCCGACGAACAGCACCCTGCCGCCCTTGGCGACGCATTCGCGCACGCCGTTGAGCGCGGCATCGAGCATCGGCACCGTCTGGGTCAGGTCGACGATGTGGATGCCGTTGCGGGCGCCATAGATGTACTCGCCCATGCGCGGGTTCCAGCGCTGGGTCTGGTGGCCGAAGTGAACGCCCGCTTCGAGAAGCTGACGCATGGAAAACTCGGGAAGAGCCATGTCTCGTTTCCTTTCCGGTTTGTGCCTCGGCACGGGGATAATGGAAGCGTTTCGCCCCAACCGGTGGACCGCCGGGGATGTCTCCCCCGGGCCGGCCC
>CAZNMK010000263.1:0-4638 GCA_964574045.1 uncultured Roseovarius sp.
GATGCGCGACGGCAGCCGGGTGCTGGTGGCCGCCGACGGCGAGGTGCGCGCCAGGGGCATCGGCGTGGCGCGGGCCTCGGACCATCCCGACGGGCGCTGCCGCAAGGGCGGACAGCCGGCATGAGCGCGCGGGCCGTTTTCCGTGCCCGCAGCGCCGGGCGCAGCGATGCCCCGGGTTTCGAAAAGCCGATATTTGACGGGGCGATCTGTGGATAGAACTGGGGATTACTTGTGGATATCTGATATCCGCGCCGGATTCGGCGGCGGGACCGGGGGATGCGCATGGCCGACCTTCTGAACGCGCTGGTGGCGCTGTCGAACTTCGTCCTGATCCCGGCCGTCGCCTATGGCAGCCAGCTGGCACTGGGGGCGCTGGGGGTGACGCTGATCTACGGCATCCTGCGGTTTTCCAACTTCGCCCACGGCGACACCATGGCATTCGGCACCATGGTCACCATCCTCGTCACCTGGTGGTTGCAATCGGCGGGAGTAGGGCTGGGGCCGCTGCCCACGGCGCTCTTGGCCCTGCCCGTCGGAATCGCCGCCTGCATGGCGCTGCTCTTGTTCACCGACCGCGCGGTCTATCGCTTCTACCGCGAACAGAAGGCAAAGCCGGTGATCCTGGTCATCGTCTCGATCGGGGTGATGTTCGTGCTCAACGGGCTGGTGCGCTTCATCATCGGTCCCGGCGACCAGCAATTCGCCGACGGCGAGCGGTTCATCGTCACCGCCCGAGATTTCCGCGACTGGAGCGGGCTGGACGAGGGGCTGGCGCTCAAGACCACGCAGGGCATCACCGTGGTCACGGCGGTGATCGTTGTCGCGGCGCTCTTCTGGTTTCTGAACCGCACCCGCACCGGCAAGTCGATGCGCGCCTATTCCGACAACGAGGACCTGGCGCTGTTGAGCGGCATCAACCCCGACCGGGTGGTGATGGTGACCTGGCTGATCGTGGCGGCGCTGGCGACCATCGCCGGCGTCCTTTACGGGCTCGACAAGACGTTCAAGCCCTTCACCTATTTCCAGCTCCTGCTGCCCATTTTCGCCAGCGCCATCGTCGGCGGGCTGGGCAACCCGCTGGGTGCCATCGCCGGCGGTTTCATCATCGCGTTCTCCGAGGTGATGATCACCTATGCCTGGAAAAAGGTGCTGGGCTACCTCTTGCCCGACGGTCTTGAACCGGCGGGCCTGGTGCAGCTGCTGAGCACCGACTACAAATTCGCGGTCAGTTTCGTGATCCTGCTGATCGTGCTGCTGTTCCGGCCCACGGGCCTGTTCCGGGGGAAAGCGGTATGAACGAAAAGGCGAGAAACATCGGCCTCTTCGCGCTCGTGGCGGCGCTGATCGTGCTGACCGGCGCGATGCAGAGCTGGACGACGGCGCTGGTCATTCTCAACATGGGGCTGATTTCAGCGGTGATGAGCCTCGGGGTCAACCTGCAATGGGGGTTCGCGGGGCTGTTCAATGTCGGGGTCATGGGCTTTGTCGCCCTTGGCGGGCTGGCGACGGTGCTGGTGTCGATGCCGCCCACGGCGGATGCGTGGTCGGCCGGCGGCGCACGGGTTCTGGCGGGTCTCCTGACCGGCGCGGGCGTGATCGTGGCGGCGGCGCTGGTGCGCGCGCGGATGGCGCCGTCGCGGTGGCGCGCGCTGGCGATGGTGGCCATTCTCGCCGGCGGTTTCTTTCTCTACCGCTGGGTGTTCGACGCGGGCGTCGCGGCGGTCGAGGCGGTAAATCCGGCCGGCACCGGCTATCTCGGCGGGCTGGGCCTGCCGGTGCTGCTGGCCTGGCCGGTGGGCGGGGTGCTGGCCGCCGGGGCGGCCTGGATCATCGGCAAGTCGGCGCTGGGGCTGCGCAGCGATTATCTGGCCATCGCCACGCTCGGCATTGCCGAGATCATCCTGGCGGTGCTCAAGAACGAGGACTGGCTGAGCCGCGGCGTCAAGAACGTGGTCGGCCTGCCCCGCCCGGTGCCATACGAGGTCGACCTGCAGACCGATCCGGGATTTGTCGACAGCGCGGCCGGGCTGGGGCTCGACCCGGTGACGGCGGCGTCGCTTTATATCAAGCTGGCCTATGCCGGGCTCTTCGCGGCGGTTCTGATCGTCATCCTGGTGCTGGCGCAGCTCGCCCTGGCCAGCCCCTGGGGGCGGATGATGCGCGCCATCCGCGATAACGAGGTCGCGGCCGAGGCGATGGGAAAGGACGTGACCCGGCGGCATCTGCAGATATTCATCCTCGGCTCGGCCGTCTGCGGCGTCGCGGGCGCGATGATGACCACCCTCGACGGCCAGCTCATTCCCACCTCCTACCAGCCGCTGCGCTATACCTTCCTGATCTGGGTGATGGTGATCGTCGGCGGCTCGGGCAACAATTTCGGCGCCGTTCTGGGCGGCTTCCTGATCTGGTTTCTCTGGGTCCAGGTCGAACCGATCGGACACTGGCTGATGCAGATGCTGACCGCGCCGCTGGCGGATGGCAGCGCGCTCAAGGCGCACCTGTTGGGCAGCGCCGCGCATATGCGGCTCTTGACGATGGGGCTTGTCCTGCTCTTGGTTCTGCGTTTCAGCCCGCGGGGGCTGATTCCGGAAAGATAGTCAGGCGCCGGCTCCGACCCGCCCGCGTTTCCGCCGGCGCAACAATCGCTGCCATGCGTGCGATTGACGTGCAAGACTGTGACAATAATGCCGAAAAAGCACAATGCGCCTATCGCGCCGCCGCATTTCCGCCAATGTTTTCAACTCAGGGTATAGGTTCGGAGTTATCCACAGGCGGTTCGCACCGCCCGGCTTTGCATGGAAAGGGCTGGAATTGATCGACCGGATTGCCATTTTCGCCCGTGAAGAGGACGGTGCCGCCACGCTCGACTGGATGGTGCTGACCGCGGGGGTGATGATGCTGGGCCTGACCGCGGTTACCGCCGTCAAGTCCGCCTCGGTCGCGCGGGCAACCGCGATCACCTCCGGCGTCAGCGTTGCCGGAAGCCCCTGATATCATCTCACTCGAAATCGTATCCCAGCAGCGCGATTTCCTCGGCGAAAAGCCGTGCGACCAGGTCGCGCCCGGCGGCCGAATAGGCGGTGCGGTAATCGCCCCCCGGCCCCCGGATCTCGTGCGGCAGCGCGATGCGATCGAGCCCCAGCCGGTCGCAGACGGTTGCGAAATCGCGGTTCAGGTTCTCGAACCGGCCGATGAAATCGACCAGGACGGCGCCGTCCTCGTCGCAGATGAATTCGGTCTGCGGCTTGAGCTGCGGATCGGCGGCAAAGCGTTCGAGAAATTCGTCGAATTCCATCGGCGCATCGATGCCGTATTCGCCGGTCTTCCAGTCGCCCGCCATCAGCTTGCGATAGATCGAATACAGCCGGTCCCAGGGATTGCGCACGAAGGCGAACTTGAAATAGGCGTCGAACTGCGCCCGGGTGACGGTCAGCATGCTGCGCGGGTTGCGGTAGGGAAAGCCCGCCCGCGCCGCGATCAGGCGGCTGGCATAGCGCAGGTGGCAGACCTGCCGCCGGGCGGCCGCGACGACCGGGTTCGGATGCGGTTTCAGCCGGCGTATGGTGCGGTGATCCTGGCGGCCGTAGCCGGCGAAATCGGCATGGTGGCCGAGCGCGGCCTCGATGCTGGTGCCGGCGCATTTGGGAATATGGATGAAGATCGCCTTGTATTGATGGCTGATCATGGAGCGCCCCCCGCAGCGGACCCGGGATCGGGTGCAGGCCCTGATCGTGCGCGCGGCAACGAATGTCAAGCAAAGCCGCATGCCGCCGCGTCCGGCGGCGGGGCTCGCGATTCGTCCGTCTCGCGGCGGCGTGCGGGCCCCGCTTTGCGCGGCCGGCCGCGGACAGATCGCCGCAGCATTTCGCCGCGCGGTGTTGCCTTTTCGTGCCGAAGCCGGCGAAAATCCGCCTGTTCTTGCGAAAAATCATATTTTCCAATAATATATAAGCAGCGATATTTGATCGAAGGGATGCGCCGGACGGGCAATGCGGGGGCAACGGCGGTCGCTTCGGCACCGGTTCCCCGCCCCCGATTCATGGCCTTGTTGACGCAGTCTTTAGCAATTTCTAGATGATGGATAACGAGACAATGAATACCGGGCGCGCGCAGGACGGAAAGTACAGGCAGCGACCGCGCCAGGCAATCGAGGCCCCCAGACCGGCAGGACGGTGCCCGGTTCCGAAGGCGCACCGAAACCATCCCGACCTGGCCACTTGGAGACGATCGCATGGGCAGTGAGAGCCCCCTGAAGACCGGGACCTCAGCGCCCGTGGTCATGTCGGCCACCGCGGCGGCCACGCGCCCCGCGCCGCGGCCCGCGCCCGCGCAGGGTTCCGCCCGGCTCGGATCCGGGCGCCGGCTCAGCCCCGGCTTCGTGCCCCGCAACGAAACCCTGCACCGGCTCTACAACCTTGCCGTCGTGATTCCGATCCTGATCCTGGCGCTGCCGCTCATGGCGCTGATTTCGCTGGCGCTGCTCGTCACCCAGGGCCCCGGCATCCTGCATTTCGGCGAACGGCTGGGGCGCGACGGGCGGCGTTTCGACATGATCAAGTTCCGCACCCTCGATACCGAGGCGCAGCGCCTCAGCCGCAAGGGGGCGCTGCCCAAGGACAGCGGCCTCGAAACCCCGCT
>CAZNMK010000264.1:0-4356 GCA_964574045.1 uncultured Roseovarius sp.
GGAACAAAGGCAAGTCTTAACCACCTCGGCCTAGTGTCCGGCCACGGCACGGCGCAACGGCGGGGCGGCAGACAGTGAGCCTTTGGCAATCCTACATCATGCGGCTGCGCCGGAAACGCGCCCATATCCGGGCGTACCGCAAGCATTTCTCGCTCAACCCCGTGCGCGAGCGCACCGAAAGGATCAGGCCCGGCGACATCCTGCTGTTTTCGACCTTCCGCAACGAGAACGTGCGCCTGCCCTATTTCATGGACTACTACCGCAAGCTGGGCGTGGCGCATTTCCTCATGGTCGACAACGGCAGCGACGATGGCGGGCGCGAATTCCTGGCCGACCAGCCCGACGTGTCGGTGTGGACCACGCGCGCCAGCTACCGGCGGTCGCGCTTTGGCGTAGACTGGCTGAACTGGCTGCAGCGCCGCTACGGGCACGGGCACTGGACGCTGGTGGTCGATCCCGACGAGCTGTTCGTCTATCCGTTCTGCGACACCCGCCCGATCCGGGCGCTCACCGACTGGCTCGATGTCTCGGGGGTGCGGTCGTTTTCGGCGATGCTGCTCGACATGTACCCCAAGGGCCGCATCGACGCGGTGCCCTACCGCCCCGGCCAGGACCCGATCGAGATCGCCGCCTGGTTCGACCCCGGCAACTACATGATCGAGCGCAACCCGTCGTACTGGAACCTGTGGATTCAGGGCGGCCCCCGCGCGCGGGTCTTCTTTCCCGAACGGCCCCGACAGGCGCCGGCGCTCAACAAGATACCGCTGGTCAAGTGGCATCGCCGCTATGCCTATGTCAGTTCGGCCCACACGCTGTTGCCGCGGGGCCTCAACCTCACCTACGATCAGTGGGGCGGCGAACGCGCCAGCGGGGTGCTCCTGCATACCAAGTTTCTCGACACCTTCACCGCCAAGGCGCAGGAGGAGCTGGAGCGCAGACAGCACTATTCCGGCAGTGTCGAATACCGCGCCTACGCCGAAAACATCCGCGAGAATCCAGAGCTTTGGTGCAATTGGTCGGAAAAATATATAAACTGGCGCCAACTAGAGATACTGGGCCTGATGTCGAAGGGTAACTGGGCGTGAACGAAGGGGCGGAAAAGGGCACGAGCGTCGGCATCGTCATGCTGGTTCATACCGCGTTCGACCGTGCCGAACAGGTGGCGCGGCACTGGGCGGCGTCGGGCTGTCCGATCGTGTTTCACGTCGACCGGGCGGTGCCGGCCAAGACCTACAACGCCTTCGTGCGGGCGCTCTCGGATCTGCCCGACACGCGCTTTGTGCGGCGTCACCGATGCGAATGGGGCACCTGGGGCCTGGTCGCGGCGACGCAGGACGCGGCCGAGGCGATGCTGCGCGATTTCAAGCAGGTGCGCCATGTCTACCTCGCCTCGGGGGCCTGCCTGCCGCTCAGGCCGGTGCAGGAGCTGATCGACTATCTGGCCGAACGTCCGACCACCGATTTCATCGAATCCGCCACCACCGCCGACGTGCCCTGGACGATCGGCGGGCTGGACCACGAACGCTTTACCCTGCGGTTTCCGTTCTCGTGGCGGCGCAACCGGTTCCTGTTCGACAAATATGTCGAGTTCCAGCGCCGGATCGGGTTCAGGCGCAAGATACCCAACGGCATCGTGCCGCATATGGGCAGCCAGTGGTGGTGCCTCACGCGCCAGACGCTCTCGGCCATCCTCGAAGACCCCGACCGCAAGGTCTACGACCGCTATTTCCGGCGTGTCTGGATTCCCGACGAAAGCTATTTCCAGACCCTGTCGCGGCTCTACTCGCGCCGGATCGAGAGCCGTTCGCTGACGCTCTCGAAGTTCGACTACCAGGGCAAGCCGCACATATTCTACGACGACCACCTGCAGCTGCTGCGGCGGTCGGACTGTTTCGTCGCGCGCAAGATCTGGCCCTTTGCCGACCGGCTCTACCAGGCGTTCCTGACCGATGCCGAGGGTGCCATGAAACGGACCGAGCCCAACCCGGGCAAGATCGACCGCATCTTTTCCAAGGCGGTCGAGCGGCGCACGCGCGGGCGGCCGGGGCTATACATGCAAAGCCGCTTTCCGGCGGGCGGGCGCGAGATCAGCCTGACATGCGCGCCCTATTCGGTGTTCGAGGGGTTTTCGGACCTGTTCGAGAACTTCGAGACCTGGCTGGCGCGGATGACCGGGGTGCGGGTGCACGGCCACCTGTTCGCGCCCGAGCGGGCCGAGTATTCCGACGGGCAGACGGTGATGAACGGCGCGCTGAGCGACAGCGCCGCCTTGCGCGACTACAACAGGCGCGCGTTCCTGACCAACCTGATCTGGAACACCCGCGGCGAACGGCAGTGCTTTCAGATGGGGCCGGGCGATCGTATCGAGCACATCGAATGGGACATCGCCAAGGACCCCAACGCGCAGATCTCGGTGATCTCGGGCGCCTGGGCGATCCCGCTCTTCAAGTCGAACGAGAATTTCTCGGTAATCCGCAACAAGGCCGCGGCGCTGCAGCATGCCGAACGCAAGCACCTCGATACGCTGCGCTCGGAATGGGCAAAGGCCCGCATCCGCATCTGGACGCTGGCGGAATTCATCGAGGCGCCGATGGAGCCTTTGCAGACGATCATCGACGAGATCGGCAAGCATAGTCAGACCGGGCTGGCCGAGGTGCCCAGGATGGCCGATCTGACAGGTTTCGGCCAGTTCCTGCAGAACCTCAAGAACCAGGGCATGCACCCCTATCTGATGGGCGATTTCCCGGTGGCGCAGGACCAGAACGAACCGCAGCAGACGAAGCCGAAACCCTATCTGGTCCGGTAGCCCGGAATGGCGGGACGCTTCGACTTCTTCGTGGTGTTCGCGGATATGCGCACCGGCTCCAACTTTCTCGAGGCGAACCTGAACGCCTTCGAGGGCCTTCACTGCCATGGCGAGGCGTTCAACCCGTATTTCATCGGCTATCCGAACAAGACCGAGCTGTTGGGTATCACCCAGCCGGAGCGCGAGACCGATCCGGTTCGCCTGATCCGCGCCATCCGCGAACGCGGGCCGGGGATGGGCGGTTTCCGGTTCTTCAACGACCACGACCCGCGGGCGCTGGCGATCTGCCTGGACGATCCGCGCTGCGCCAAGATCGTGCTGACCCGCAACCCCGCCGAAAGCTACGTGTCGTGGAAGATCGCGCAGGCGACGGGGCAGTGGAAACTGACCAATGTCAAGCGCCGCAGGGACAGCCGCATCCGTTTCGACGCGGCAGAATTCGAAACCCATGTCGCCGGGTTGCAGGGTTTTCAGGAACGCATCCTGCACCGGCTTCAGGTTACCGGGCAGACGGCGTTCTACCTGGCCTACGAGGATCTGCAGGATGTCGCGGTAATGAACGGGCTGGCGGCGTTCCTAGGCTCGGAGGAGCGGCTGGAAAAGCTCGACGGTTCGCTCAAGAAACAGAACCCGGCGCCGTTGTCGGAGAAGGTGACGAATTTTCGCGAGATGGAGCGTGCGCTCGCCGGGTTCGACCGCTTCAATCTGTCGCGGACCCCGAATTTCGAGCCCCGCCGCGGCGCCGCGGTGCCGGGCTTTGTCACCGGAGCGCGCGCGCCGCTGCTGTTCATGCCGGTGCGCGGTGGCCCTGAAGCCGAGGTGACGGCCTGGCTGGCGGCACTCGACGGGGTCGCGCCCGACACCCTGCCCACGCAGATGAGCCAGAAGGAGTTGCGCCAGTGGATGCGCGCCCGCCCCGGCCATCGCAGCTTTGCGGTGCTGCGCCATCCGGTGGCCCGCGCCCATGCAGTGTTCTGCGCCCGCATCCTCGATGACGGTCCGGGGGCGTTCACCAGGATTCGCGCGACCCTGCGCAACGTCCACAAGCTGCCGATCCCCGAGGGCGCGCCGGGCCCCGACCACGATCCTGCCGCCCATCGCGCGGCCTTTGTCGCGTTTCTGGAATTCCTGCGCGCCAACCTCGCCGGGCAGACCGGCATCCGCGTCGATCCGCACTGGGCCAGCCAGGCGGCGATGTTGCAGGGGATGGCTCAGTTCGCCATACCCGACCGGGTGATCCGCGAGGACGAGATGTCCGGCGCACTGCCCGAGCTGGCGCGCGCCGCGGGCCTTGCCGAGGCGCCCGCAGCCCCGCCCGCGCCCCCGGACAGCCCGGTGGCACTGGACGAAATCTACGACGACGAGATCGAACGGGTCGCCGCGCGCGTCTATCAGCGCGATTACGTGCTCTTCGGGTTCGGTCCCTGGGGGTGATCCGGGGCCGGGCGCGCCTCAGGCCGCCTTCACCGCCTGTGCTTCGGTCAGGATGGTATAGAGCGTTGCGGGGTCTTTGTTCGAGCGCAGCTTGGCGCAAAGCGCCGGATCGCGCA
>CAZNMK010000264.1:4366-4585 GCA_964574045.1 uncultured Roseovarius sp.
GAGACCCGCGCCAGCGCCTTGAGATGCTCGACCCCGGCGTCGCTGGGGGCAAAGAGCGCGAACACCAAGTCCACCGGCTGGCGGTCGACGGCGTCGAAACCGATCGGCTTTTCCAGGAGCACCATCGCGCCGACCACGCGGTCGAGCCCGTCGAGGCGGGCATGGGGCAGCGCGACGCCGTGGCCGACGCCGGTCGGCCCGAGGCTTTCGCGCTCCTGC
>CAZNMK010000265.1:0-1460 GCA_964574045.1 uncultured Roseovarius sp.
GGCGATCAGCGCCGGCACCAGCACCAGCACCAGCACCATGCCGAAGCCCAGCCCGTAAACCAGCGTGATGACCGTGGGCTTGAGGAACTGCGCCTGCACCGAGCGTTCGAACAGCAGCGGCGTCAGGCCCAGCACCGTGGTCGCCGTGGTCAGCAGCACCGGGCGCAGCCGGTCGGCGGCGCCGTCGACGATGGCCGGGACGATGCCGCGCTCCCGCGCGTGCCCGTCGATGGTGGTCACCAGCACGATGGAATCGTTGATGATGATCCCGGTCATGCCCAGAAGGCCGACCACCGTGAACATGCTGAGCGGCACGCCCCAGTGCCAGTGCCCCCAGATCGCGCCGACGAGGCCGAAGGGAATGATCGCCATCACCACCAGCGGCCGCGACCAGCTGGCGAAGACCCAGGCCAGCACCAGGTAGATGCCGGCCAGCGTCAGGATCAGCGCGGTGCGCGCGTCGGCCAGGAATTCGCCCTCCTGCTCGGCCAGGCCCGACAGCCGCCAGTCGACCTGGTGTTCGGCTTTGATGCCGGGCAGGATGTCGCCTTGCAGCGCGCGCATGATTTCGGCGGCGCGGGCGGGATCGTCCTCGGCGATGTCGCCGGTGACGCTGATCCGGGCGATCCCGTTCTCGCGGCGGATGGTGGAAAAGCCGGTGCTGCGCTCGACGCTGACGATGTCCGCCAGCGGCACGTAGCCGCCCGCGGGCGTGCGCATCTGCATCCGTTCGAGGAAATCGGCGGTCAGCTCGTCCTCGGGCAGTTCCACCCGCACCTCGGCGCTGCGCGGCCCGGCGGGATAGGTCGCCGCCTCGATCCCGGTCAGACGGTGGCGCAGGACGCGGCCGAGATCGCCGATGGAAAAGCCCAGCGCCTGCCCCTGCGGGGTCAGGTCGAGTATCAGCTCCTCCTTGTCATAGGCGAGGTCGTCCTCGACCGCGGACACCTCGGGAAAGCGGACGAGCGCGGCCTTGAGCGCCTGCGCCGCGGCTTTCAGCGTCTCCGCCCCGGCGCCGAAAAGCTCGACGTCGAGCGCGGCATCCCCCGGCCCCGAATGCCAGCCGCGGAAACTGACCGTCTCGGCCAGCGGATGCGGCTCGACCCGGCGCTGAAGCTCGGCGGCGAAGGCAAAGCCCGAATAGGGGCGCAGGTCGGCGTCGATCAGCTCGATCGAGATGCCGCCCAGCTGGTCGGGCTCCTTGGTGTCGGCGCCGGCGAGGCCCGGCCCGCCGACGCCGCCGACTTCGGCCAGCACGAATTGCAGCGGGTTGCGGCCGTAGCGTTCGGCATAATCGGCCCCCAGTTCCTCGGTCGCGCGCTGCATCTCGCGCATCATCGCCAGGCTGTCGGCGCGGGTGGCCCCCGGCGCCATCATGAAATTGCCGGTGACGCTACTCTGTTCGGGCGCGTTGAAGAACCGCCAGACCACGTCGCCCCGGATCACCAGCGCGGCCTGCG
>CAZNMK010000265.1:1560-4580 GCA_964574045.1 uncultured Roseovarius sp.
GGCGCGTTGAAGAACCGCCAGACCACGTCGCCCCGGATCACCAGCGCGGCCTGCGTCGCCAGCAGCACGACGATGCCCGCCACCACCGGATAGCGCGCCCGCACGACAAGCGACATGAGCGGGCGAAAGAGCCGCTCGCGCAGCCGCACGAAGCCGCGGTTCACAACCCGGCTGGGCCAGTCGTACCAGTGCCTGCGCCCGGCATGGGCGAGCGCGTGCGCCATGTGGCTGGGCAGGATCAGGAAGCACTCCACCAGCGACGCGGTCAGCACCGCGATCACCGTCAGCGGGATGTCGACGATCAGATCGCCGAACTGTCCGCCGATGGCGACGAGGCCGAAAAAGGCGATCAGCGTCGTCAGCGTGGCCGAAAAGACCGGCAGCGCCATGCGCCGCGCGGCGTTCTCGGCCGCGGTCGGGGCGTCTTCGCCCCGGTGCCGCATCCGCGCATCGGCGTGCTCGCCCACCACGATGGCATCGTCGACGATCATCCCCAGCGTGATGATCAGCGCGAAAAGCGAGATCATGTTGATCGTCAGCCCGGCGACATACATCAGCGCCACCGTCGCCAGCAGAGCTACCGGAATGCCCGCGGCGACCCAGAAGGCGGTGCGCGCATTGAGAAACAGAAAGAGCAGCGCCAGAACCAGCCCCAGCCCCGTGAGCCCGTTGGCAAGCAGCATGTCGAGCCGGCCCGAGATGAATTCGGACCGCGTGCGGATGAGCGACAGCTCCACCCCCTGCGGCAGGCCGCGCCGCATCTCGGCGACGACCTCCTCGACCCGATGCTGGATGCCGATGGCGTCGCCCCTCGCCGTGCGGTCGACCCGGATCGACATCGCCGGGTTCCCGCCCACGAAATACTGCCGGTCGCGCGCGACCCCTTCGACGCGGACCCTGGCCACATCGCCCACGCTCAGCCGGGTGCCGTCCGGGCGCGAGCGCAGGGTGATGGCGGCGATGTCCGCCGCTGCGCGCTTTTCCACGCCGGTGCGCACGCGCGCGCCGGCTGCGGCGACGTCGCCCGCCGGGGCGGCATCGACCTCGGCGCCGACGGCGGCGGCGATCTCGGCCATGGAAATGTCGTGGGCGATGAGGTTGACCGACGGCACCTCGACCACGGTGCGCGGCGCGGCGAGGCCGAGGATGGCGGTGCGCGTGACGCCCGCCTCGAAGAGCCTCGCCACCAGCTCGTCGGCGAGGCGGCCCAGCTGATCGGGGGCGATCGGGCCGGAAAGGACGATGTCGGTCACGCGGTCGCGCCAGGCGCCGCGCCGGATCGCCGGCTCGTCGGCGTCCACGGGCAGGGTGGTGACGGTATCGACGGCGGCCTGCACCTCGTCGGCTGCGCGGCCCATGTCCCATCCGGGCTCGAACTCGAGCGCGATGACGGCCACCGCCTCGCGGCTGGTGGCGCTGCTTTTCTCGACCCCTTCGATCGCCCGCAGCACCGGCTCCAGCACCTGGACGACACCGGCATCCATGTCCTCGGGGCTGGCGCCCTCCCAGGTGACCGAAACGCTGACATTGTCGACCACCACGTCGGGAAAGAACTGCGCGCGCATCTGCGGCGCCGCGGCGATGCCGAGGATCAGCATCACCACCATCAGCAGGTTGGCCGCGGTGGGATGGCGGGTGAAATAGGACAGCACCCCGGCCAGCCCCGGCGAAGGACGGCGCGGCATGGCTCAGCCTCCCATGCGGGTTTCGAGCCGTTCGACGAGGCGCGCGGGCACGCGGTCGCGCTCGAGTTCGCCCAGCAGCCGGCGTTTCGCCGCGGCGCCGATGTCGGCGCTGGCCTCGACAAAGCGCCTCAGCCGCGCGCGGCGTTCGTCGCTCAGCTGCATGGTGGCATCGGCGCCGGTGTCCGCTCCGGTCGCGGCGTCCGAGCGCGACTCGATCGGGCGGACCTTGAGCCCCGCGCCCAGCAATGGCGTTCGTTCCGCCACCACCCGCGCGCCCGGCAGCCCCTCGCCGCGCACCAGGATGTCGTCGCCCTGGCGCCGCAGCAGCGTGACCGGCAGCGCTTCGAGGCGGTCGTCATCCGCCAGCACCAGAACGGTGCCGTCGGCCCCCAGCGCCGCTGCCGGCAGGCGCACCACCCGTTCGAGCGGCGGCTCCTCGATCTCGACGGTGACGAAATCGCCGGGCTTCATCGCCGGCGCCTCGTAGAGCCGGGCAAAGACCAGCCGCCCGGTGCGGTCCTCGCCCACGGCGGCGCTTTCGCGGCTGATCACGCCCCGTGCCATGAGGTCGAGGCCGTGCGTGCTCAGCCGGGCCGTGATCGGGCCGCGGATCAGCGCGCCGGCCTCGTCGACGAGCCGGGCATATTGCGCCGTCGAGACCCGGAACGCGACCTCGAGCGCGGCACCGTCGACCAGCGTGCCCAGCCGTTCGTTGACCGATACCAGCCGCCCCTCGACCACCGAAACGCCGCTGAGCGTGCCGGAAAAACCCGCTTCGATGCGGGTATCCGCCAGCCGGCGCCGGGCCTCGTCCAGAGCGATCCGCGAGCGTGCCAGCCGGGTTTCGGCCTGATCGACGCGGGCCTCGGCCAGCGCCCGCGCCTGGCGCGCCGCGATCACCGCCTGGCGGGCCTGCGATGCCGCCAGCCCGGCGGTCTCGACCGCCGCCGCGGTGCCGACGCCGCGGTCCTCCAGATCGGCCTGCCGTCGATAGGCGCTTTCGCGCAGCGCGGCCTGTTCCTCGGCTGCCGCGACCTCGTCGCGCGCGAGGCCGAGCGCGCGGCGCGCCTCGCGCGCCTCGGCCTTCGAATCGGTCAGTTCGGTCCGTGCGCGGCTCAGCGCGAATCCCGCATCCGCAGGGTCGATCCGGGCCAGCAGCGCCCCCTCCTCGACGCGGCCGCCCTCCTCGAAATTCTCCGCCAGCATGACCAGCGTGCCGGCGGTCTTGGCGCGGATTTCCAGCGTCCGGCGGCTCTGGACCTCGCCATAGGCGGTGAGGACCGGCGTGTGCGTGCGTTCGCGGCGCAACCTCGTCGTCGCCGGCGAAACCGGCTC
>CAZNMK010000266.1:0-1720 GCA_964574045.1 uncultured Roseovarius sp.
ACTCGAACCCCCAACCAAAGCGTTATGAGCGCTCTGCTCTAACCAATTGAGCTACAGGCCCGACCTGGACCGCACTGGTAGGTGCGCCGCGCCGGGGCGTCAAGGCTTTCGCGATTGCGCGCACGGGCGCGATGGTCTAACCGGAGCGCCAAACCCCCAGGAGGTCGGAGCGGACGGCATGGCGAAAGGCGCGAGGAACGGCATCACCTATGCTGAGGCGGGCGTCGACATCGACGCCGGAAATGCCCTGGTCGAGCGGATCAAGCCCGCGGCAAGGGCCACCGCCCGGCCCGGCGTGATGTCGGGGCTGGGGGGCTTTGGGGCGCTCTTCGACCTGCGCGCGGCGGGCTAAGACGACCCGGTGCTGGTGGCCGCGACCGACGGGGTGGGCACCAAGCTGCGGCTGGCCATCGACACCGGCGAGATGGACACCATCGGCATCGACCTGGTGGCGATGTGCGTCAACGACCTGGTCTGCCAGGGGGCCGAGCCGCTGTTCTTTCTCGACTATTTCGCCACCGGCAGGCTGGATGTCGACAGCGCCGCGCGGGTGATCGAGGGTATCGCCAGGGGCTGCACCGGCGCGGGCTGCGCGCTCATTGGCGGCGAGACGGCCGAGATGCCGGGCATGTACGGTGCCGGCGATTTCGACCTCGCGGGTTTTGCCGTCGGCGCGATGGAACGCGGCGCGGCGCTGCCCGCCGGCGTGGCGGCGGGCGACGTGCTGTTGGGGCTGGCCTCGGACGGGGTGCATTCCAACGGCTACAGCCTGGTGCGCCGCCTGGTTGAGGTGTCGGGGCTGGGCTGGGCCGACCCGTGCCCGTGGCAGGAGGGGGCGCTGGGCGAGGCACTGCTGCGGCCCACGCGGCTATACGTGCGCCCGGTGCTGGATGCGATCGGGGCGGGCGGCGTTCACGCGCTCGCGCACATCACCGGCGGCGGGCTGACCGAGAACCTGCCGCGCGTCCTGCCCGAGGGCGTCGGCGCCGAGGTCGATCTTTCGGCCTGGCACCTGCCGGGCGTCTTCGGCTGGCTGGCGCGCACCGGCGGGCTGGCGCAGGCGGAGATGCTCAAGACCTTCAACTGCGGCGTCGGCATGGTGCTGGCGGTCGACCCGGCGCGCGCGGGCGATCTAGCCGCGGGGTTGGCGGCGGCGGGCGAAACGGTCATCCGCCTCGGCCGTCTAATCGAGGGGCAGGGGGTCGGCTACCGGGGAACGCTTGGGTGACGCGGCGGGTCGCGATCCTGATCTCGGGCGGCGGCTCGAACATGGTGGCGCTGGTCGACGACATGTCCGGCGATCATCCGGCGCGGCCCTGTCTGGTGCTCTCGAACGAGCCGCGGGCGCGCGGGCTGGAAAAGGCCGCGGCGCGGGGCGTGCCGGTGGCGGCGGTCGACCATCGCCCCTTTGCCGGCGACCGTGCGGGTTTCGAGGCGGCGGTGCAGGACGAACTGGTCCGGGCCGGGGCCGAGATCGTCTGCCTCGCGGGCTTCATGCGCATCCTGACGCCCGGTTTCGTGGCGAAGTGGCGCGGAAGGATGCTGAACATCCACCCCTCGCTCCTGCCGAAATATCCCGGGCTCGACACCCACGCGCGCGCGCTGGCGGCGGGCGACGAAGAGGCGGGATGCACCGTCCACGAGGTCACGGCCGAACTCGACGCCGGCCCGATCCTGGGCCAGGCGCGGGTCAGGGTCGAGCCCGATGACACGCCCGACA
>CAZNMK010000266.1:1820-4576 GCA_964574045.1 uncultured Roseovarius sp.
GCCTGGCAGCGCATCCGCACGCGCAACGCTTCGGGCCGGTTCCTGGCCGTGGTGCGCGAACTGGCGCGCTTTCGCGAGGCGCACGCGCAGGCGCGCAACATCCCCCGCAACCGCGTCTTCAAGGACGAGGCGCTGGTCGAGCTGGCCTCGAACAAGCCGCAAACCCCCGAAGAGCTGTCGCGCGCGCGGCTGCTGCTGCGCGAGGCCCGGCGCGGCGAGGTCGCCGAGGGTATCCTGGCGGCGGTCAGGGCGGGGCTGGAATGCCCCGGCGACGCGCTGCCCAAACCCGATGCCGGGCGCGAGATACCGCAGGCCAACCCCGCGCTGGCGGATCTGCTGCGGGTGCTGCTCAAGGCAAAGGCGGCAGAGGCCGGCGTGGCGACACGGCTGATCGCCAGCGCCGCCGACCTGGATGCGCTGGCGGGCGGCGTGCGCGACATCCCGGTGCTGCACGGCTGGCGTCACGAGGTATTCGGGCGCGATGCGATCGAGCTTTGCGAGGGCCGCGTGGGACTGGCGGTCAAGGGCCGCAGCGTGACGACGGTTCCGCTCTGACCCGCGGGCGGGGCCGTCAGCGGCTGGTCTGGCTGGTGTTGTGCCGGGCTATCACGCGGATGGTGCGTATCTCTTCGAGGTCGATGTTGCTGAGCGGCTGCGCCGCCTGGATCCGGCGCGTATGTTCGGGACCGACGGCGGTGTTGATGGGCTGCAGGGCAAGCAGTTCGTAGGTCATCACGCCATCGACGGGCTCGCCATCGCCCAGCGGCAGCAGGCGCACGTCATAGGCGCCTTGACGGGAACTGACGCCGGTGACGCGCACGATGGCGCCGGTCGAGGTGCGTTCGACCGCCAGATCGGTGACGCGGTCGATGCGGGTGCCCTCGTAGACCTCTTCGCGGGTGCGGTTGAAGATGCTGCCCGAATCGTTATGCACCCTGCGGTTGGTCGGGATCATCCTTGCCTGCCGGCGTTCGCCGATCAGGGGGTTGACCTCTTCGACCCGGCCGTCGGCGGTGCGCACGGTGCCCGGCTCGGTCTCGACCGAGGTGCTGCGCCCGAACCAGTTGGCGGGGTTGAGGCGCGACTCGCGCAGGCTGCCGCCGCAGGCCGGCAGGAGCATCGTGGCAACCAGAAGAGCGACCAGAGAAAACCGCATGGCCAAACCGCCTTTTTTTGTCGTCTTGTGCCCGCGTGGTAGCGCAAATGCCGCGACTTGAAAAGCGCCGGTTGGATGCGGCAGCGGGTCTGGACGCGGCAGGCGTATCTGCCTAGGTGTCAGTCAGGATACCGCAGACAAGGAGCAGCGCCCGTGGCCAGCCAGGCATTCGAGGACATCGTCGAGGATTTCGAGCTTCTGGAGGACTGGGAGGACCGCTATCGCTATGTCATCGAGCGCGGCCGCGAGATGACGCCGCTCGACGATGCGCTCAAGGTGCCGGCGACCAAGGTCGACGGCTGCGCCAGCCAGGTGTGGCTGCACCCGCGCATCGAGGGCGGTGTGTTCAGCTTCGCGGGCGACAGCGACGCGATGATCGTGCGGGGCCTCATCGCGGTTCTGCGCGCGCTTTACGACGGCACGCCGGTCGACAGGGTGCCGGCCATCGACGCCGAACGCGAACTGGCCAGGCTGGCGCTGCAGGATCACCTGTCGTCGCAACGCTCCAACGGGCTCAGGGCGATGATCGAGCGCATCCGCAAGGTATCGGCCGAGGCGGCGGCCTGATAACCGGCCCGAGGGGCGCCCCGTCAGACGCGCCCCGCCAGCGCGGTCTCGAGCCCGCCATAGCCGGTAAAACGGTATTCGTAGTCCAGCCCCAGGCGTTCGGCGCAGTCGCGCGCCTTGGCGTCCAGCGCCGGGTCGCGGGTCTGGGCCTGGTAGACCAGCTTGGTATAGTTGCCGAACATCATGTCGATCAGTTCGGGGTAGCGGTCGAACCCCATCGCGCGCCACACGAAGGCATCGAACTGGCGCACCAGGAAATCGGTCAGGTAAAAGGCCGTCGCCTCGTTGCGGGCGGTGAACGCGTCGAGCCCCTCGTAGAAGGCATAGCAATGCGGGCCCTCGATCATCTCGACCCCGAGTTCGGCGCATTTCTCGGCCAGTCGCCCGCCGGTGCCGCAATCGGCATAGACGACGAAGATCTCGTCGTAATCGTCGCGGTTCTCGCGCACCGTCTTCTCGACGGCGGCGGTGATCCGTTCGGGGTACAGGTGCAGGTTGGCGGGCAGGCACTGCAGGCTCATGTGATCCCAGCCATTGGCCGTCTTCAGCGCCAGTATCTCGCGCGCCAGCGCGCCGCAGGCAATCAGCAGGATCCGGCCCGGCCGGATGTCGGCAAAGCCCGCCTGGGCCAGTGTGCTGTCGCTGGGAAGGTCGGTCATCTCGCGTCACTCCGTTGGGCCGCGGCCCGCAGGTGCTGCGGGCCGGAACCGAAACCGCGACGCCGCTGCCGGGCTCAGGCCATGGCGCCCTGGTTGTGCCTGCGGCCGACGAATTCCTTCGCCGTTTCCACCGCCACGGCGGCGTCGCGGCAATAGGCGTCGGCGCCGATGGCGCGGCCGAATTCCTCGTTCAGCGGCGCGCCGCCGACCAGAACGATATAGTCCTCGCGGATGCCCTGTTCCACCAGCGTGTCGATCACCACCTTCATGTAGGGCATGGTGGTGGTCAGCAGCGCCGACATGCCGAGGATGTCGGGCTTGTGCTTCTCGATGGCCTCGAGGTAGTTCTCGACCGGGTTGTTGATGCCGAGGTC
>CAZNMK010000267.1:0-4562 GCA_964574045.1 uncultured Roseovarius sp.
CACCTGCTGATCCTCGGCGGCGGGCCGGTCGGCATCGAGATGGCGCAGGCGCATGCGCGGCTCGGATGCCGGGTGACGGTGATCGAGGGCGCGCGCGCGCTCGGGCAGGACGACCCGGAACTGGCCGCGGTGGTGCTGGACCGCCTGCGCGCCGAGGGCGTCGAGATCGCCGAGGGCGCGATGGCGGCGCAGGTGCGCGGCCGTCCCGGCGCCATCGAGGTCGACACCGGCGACGGGCGCCGCTTTGCCGGCACGCATCTGCTGGTCGCGGCGGGCCGGCGGGCCGATACCGGAACGCTGAACCTTGCCGCAGCGGGGATAGAAACGACGAGAACCGGCATCCGGGTCGACGCCGGCATGCGCACCGCCAACCGCCGCGTCTATGCCATCGGCGATGTCGCGGGGGGCGCGCAGTTCACTCACCTGGCCGGGTACCAGGCCGGGGTGATCCTGCGCGCGGTGCTGTTCGGCCTGCCGGCGAGGGCGCGCGAGGGGCACATCCCGCGCGTCACCTACACCGACCCCGAACTTGCCCAGGTCGGTCCGACCGAGGCCGAGGCGCGCGAGCGCCACGGCGCACGGCTGGAGGTGGTGCGCCTCGACCTCGCCGCCATCGACCGCGCCGTCGCCACGCACCAAACGGAGGGGTTCATCAAGGTCATGGCGGTGCGCGGCCGCCCCGTCGGCGCCTCGATCGTGGGCGCGGGCGCGGGCGAACAGATCGCGATCTGGGCGCTGGCGATCGCGGCGGGGCTCAGGATGCGCCATATCGCCGGGATGGTCGCGCCCTACCCCACCTTGGGCGAAATCGGCAAACGCGCCGCTGGGGCCTATTTCTCGCCGCGTCTGTTTGATAATCCTATGGTCAAGAAAGCGGTGGGGCTGGTGCAGCGCTGGCTCCCCTAGGCGGGCGGCGGATGCGGTTTCTGAAATCACTCTCGGGGCGGTTCCTGGTTCTGACGGCGGTCTTCGTGATGCTGGCCGAGGTGCTGATCTTCGTGCCGTCGGTGGCGCGCTTTCGCGAGGATTTCCTGATGTCGCGGCTCGAGCGCGCGCAGATCGCGGCGCTGGCGCTCCTGGCGAACGAGGATATCGGCGCCGATCTGCAGGAGGAGCTGTTGCTCAACGCCGGCGTGTTCAACATCGTTCTGCGGCGCGATGCGGCGCGACAGCTAGTGCTGTCCTCGCCCCTGCCCGAGCCCATCAGCGCCACCTTCGACCTGCGCGACGCGACGCCGCTGGTACTGATCCGCGATGCGCTGGCCTGCCTGATAGATCCGGCACCGCGGGTGATCCGGGTGATCGGCCAACCCTCGCGCATGGCCGGGCTGCTGATCGAGGTGACGCTGGAAACCGAGCCGCTGCGCATGGCGATGATGGATTACGGGTTTCGCATCCTGATGCTGTCGCTGGTCATCACCGTGATCACCGCCGGGCTGCTCTATCTCGCGGTGCGCGCGCTACTGGTACGGCCGATCCGGCGGGTGGTGGGCCATATGCAGTCCTATGCCGCCGCGCCGGAGGACGCGCGCCGGGTGATCGTGCCCTCGGCCGGCGTGACCGAGCTGCGCGAGGCCGAGGAGGCACTGAAATCGCTGCAGACCCAGCTGACCGGGGCTCTGAAACAGCGCGAAAGGCTGGCCCAGCTCGGCGGCGCGGTGGCCAGGGTCAGCCACGATCTGCGCAACATCCTGACCACGGCGCAGCTGTTCACCGACCGCATCGAGACCAGCGACGACCCCAAGGTGCGGCGCATGGCGCCCAAGCTCGTGGGCTCGATCAGCCGGGCGGTGCATCTGTGCGAAAGCACGCTGGCCTTCGGCCGGGCCGAGGAACCCCCGGCGAGGCTGGAACGCTTCGCCCTCGCCCCGCTGGTCCGCGAGGTGATCGAGAGCGAACGCATGGCCGCCGGAGACGCGGCCGATATCCGTTTCGGGGCCGACATCGCCGACGGCCAGCAGGTGCGCGCCGACCGCGAACAGCTCTACCGGGTGCTGACCAACCTCTTGCGCAACGCCCGCCAGGCCATCGCCGACGCCGGCCGAACGGGCGCCATCGACATCGAAGCCCATGAGGAGAACGGCACCTGCGTCGTCACCGTCAGCGACACCGGCCCCGGCCTGCCGCCCAAGGCGCGCGAGAACCTCTTTCGCCCGTTCCAGGGCGCGGCCAGCCGCGGCGGCAGCGGGCTGGGCCTGTCGATCGCGCAGGAACTCGTGCGCGGCCATGGCGGCGAGCTGACACTGGAACGCAGCGATGCGTCCGGCACCGCGTTCAGCATCCGCCTGCCGGCGGGAGAGTGACAAATTCGCCAAAGCCCCCTTGCATCGGCCGGCGTCCGCGTCTAGATGATCGGCCTCACGGACCGATAGCTCAGCTGGATAGAGTACCTGACTACGAATCAGGGGGTCGGGGGTTCGAATCCTCCTCGGTCCGCCACCCTGCCCCATCGCCACATTGCAGGCAGAGACCACGATCCCGTCAGATATCGAGCAATAGGCTCATCTATCCTTTGGCTATTCGCTCCTCCGCCCCTTTCAACTCCTCCTCTCCTCTTCGCTGCATCGTCTCAAACGCGAGTTGCTCGCGTTTCTTCGCCCACCGATACCAGATGAGCGCATAGAGACTTATGCTGACTAGCATGATGAAGAGAGCGGCTGCCCCGAAAAGGCTTAGCTCAGGTCGCTCGGTCCACTCGAAATAAACCGATGCTACCATAAGTCCGGGCACCACAAAGGCAAACAGAAGGTAAGCACCAAAAGCACCACCAAACTCCGCCTGTAGATCAACCAGAAGGGACCATCGGCCAGCGTAGTATGCATGCGCCTCGGTGCCATCGTCATCATCACTTACCACATGCCCCGGCAACATCTGTCCTGCCCTCTCGTGTCTAACGTGCAACGAAATAGTATCGTCTATAGGTCAACCTGTGAATGGGCATGCCGCGCTTCCATCCAGGGCGAATTCTCAAACACTCCCAAGAAAAGTTCGTTAATATTCGTTATAAATTTCGTTGGAGGGGTGCTCGAAATCCACCGGCTCCGTGACCCATCACTAAAACAGAGGTGGCGGAATTGAACTGAACGGCTTCCGAGCGTTTTCAAAGAGGTTTTCAGCCTCAGACACATCATTACCGCTTCGCGCATCGGCTGGTTGAAGTAATCTTGGTCAGGGGATTTCCGTCGAGCGATGAATGCGAGCAATGTCAAATCAGCCATCTTCGCCAGGTGCGATAAACCTCCTCATCGATCCTGAAATTAAGATGGTCCTGCACGGAACCGAGACTGCAAGACCGATGCGCATCACTTGATGCCTGCCCTCACCGCCCGATGACGATATCGGCCTGCAGCCCGCCCAGCCGCTCGCTCCGGCCCAGCCGCAGCGTGCCGCCATGCGCGCGCGCGATGTCGAGCGCGATCGACAGGCCGAGCCCGACGCCGGTGCCGAGATCCTGGTTGCGGGCCCGGTCGAGCCGCACGAAGGGCCTTATCGCCTGTTCCCGGTCGGCCTCGGCGATGCCGGGGCCGTCATCTTCGACCCGGATGCGCAGCGCGCCCCCGGTCAGGCGCACCGACACGTCGGCGCGGCTGCCGTAGCGAACCGCGTTGGCGATGAGGTTTTCCAGCGCCCGCCGGATGCCGCCCTCGCGCAGCGGCACTTCGCCCTCGCCCTCGGTCTCGACCAGGCTGACGGGCGTCCCGCCGCGCCGGAAATCCTCGACGATGCCGCGCACCAGCGCCACCGGGTCGACCGGCTCGGGCTCGCCTTCCTGGGCGCCGCGGGCAAAGGCCAGGAATTCGTCGATCAGGCGCTCCATGTCGGCGACGTCGCGCTCCATCGCCGCGCGGTCCTCGGTATCGAGCATCGACAGCGCCAGCTTGAGCCGCGTAAGCGGCGTGCGCAGATCGTGGCTCACGCCCGACAGCATCAGCGTGCGCTGTTCGATCTGCCGTTCGATGCGCGCGCGCATGTCGACGAAGGCCTGGCCGGCGGCGCGCACCTCGATGGCGCCGGCGGGGCGATAGACCAGGTGCTGGCCCTTGCCGAACGCGTCGGCCGCGCGCGCCAGCCGGGTGATCGGGCGCAGCTGGTTGCGCAGGTAGAGATAGGCGATCACCGTCATGATGACGGCAAAGAACACCATGTTCACCAACAGCTGATGCGGGTTCGAGGCCGACACCAGCCGGCGGTCGAGGCTCATCGCCAACGGCCCCGAGGCGGTATCGAAATAAAGCCGCACGATGCTGTTGTCCGGAAGTTCCACCGCCCTGAGCCCGGGCAGCAGGCGGCGCAGCTCGCGCACCACGTTGGCGCCCGTCAGGTCGTACCAGCGCCAGTCGTCCGCCGCCGGCAGCCCGGCGGCGGCGACCGGGGTCACCTCGATGCGCAGGATCGCGGCTTCGTCGGTTTGACGGCGGGGTACACGAGCACCTCCCACCTGAACGGCCGCTTCGGCTTCGGCGCGGAGGGCGGGCTCGCTTTCACGAACGGTTGGACGGGTTCGCTGTTCTTCCTTTCGTCCAAGGCGGACCACGAGGGCGTCGACGTCCAGGTCGTCCATT
>CAZNMK010000268.1:0-1712 GCA_964574045.1 uncultured Roseovarius sp.
CCTCGCGCCAGACGATATCGCCGCCGGGGTAGAAGCGGTTGGCCTCCGACACCTTCAGCTCCCGCGGGACGCTGACGCGCACCGATGCGATGTGCATCGCCTCCGGCGCGATCAGCCGGCCGGGCTGCGACGCCTCGTCCGCCGTCGCCCCCTGCATCGGCGCCGGCGCGTTGCGCGACGTGCGTTCCAGCGGGGCGCCGGCGCAGGCCGACAGTGCCAGACTCGCCGCCAGGGCCGCGATGGTTGCAGTTGTCTTCATTGTCCCGACCTCCGTTCGGCCCTGTCTGGTCTTCAGGCCCGTGCACCGCGCGCATAAAAGCGGCATGCAAGCCGTTTATCGGCGCAGAGGATCGCCGGACAATCTGACGCATTTTAGGCAAAAGCCGTTCTTTCCCACGACCCGCGGCGGACGCGGCGCTCAGCCGCGGTTGCGCGACCGCCAGCCGCCGCGGCGGCGGGGCGTCTCGGCGCGTTCCAGCCCCTGGCGCAGCACCGACGTCATCGGGTGGTCTGGAAACTCCGCCTCGCGCCGGGACAGGTAGAACCTGATCGCCTCACCCACATCCTGCCCGTCGGGCAGCGACAACGCCCAGTCCAGAAAGACCGACCGGCATTCGGCCTCGGTGATGCCGTCGATGCGATAGACCTCGCGGATGAGCCCCTTGGCATCCAGCGGATCGCGTGTCCTGCTCATCCCTGCCCCCCGTCATACCCCGCCAGCGCGGCATCGATCGCCGACGCGGCCCGGCCTGTCGCCTCTGCCAGTGCCGCCTGCGCGTCGGCCAGCGTTTCCGTCCCGGTGGCGCGCAACAGGAACGCGGCGGCCCCCTCGCCCATGCTTTCGGGGTCGAGAGGTTTGTCCGACAGCAGGCGCGCCGCCTGCAGCACGGCCCAGCAAAGCCTGTATGCATGCATCAGCGCATCCCTGCCGGCGTCATCCAGCCATCCGCAAGCGACACATGCGGCAAGGCCGGCCTCGACGTCGCGGGCCGGTTCGGCCGCCATCAGGCTGCCGGCCTGCGCCGCCAGCTCGATCTCCTGCAGGCGGCCGGGGCCGAGCCTGGTATCCCAGGGCCCCGAGGGGCGCTTGGCCCCGGCGATGCGGCGGCGCATGTCGGCGACCCCCGGCAGCACGCGCTCGCGCGCCCCGCTTTCCGCCAGCAGGGCACGGCGGAACGCCTCGACATCGGCGGCCAGGTCATCCGGTCCCGCCAGCACCCGCGCGCGGGTCAGCGCCAGATGCTCCCACACCCAGGCCTCGTTGCGCTGATAGTCCCGGAACGCGCCCCAGCCGGTGGCGACCGGCCCCTGGTTGCCCGACGGACGCAGACGCATGTCGACCTCGTAAAGACGCCCCTCGGCCATCGGCACGCTGAGCGCGGTGATCAGCGCCTGGGTCAGGCGGGCGTAATAGCTGCGCGAGGCCAGCGGCCGGCGCCCGTCCGAGGCCTCGACCCCGTCGGCATCGTAGATCACGATCAGGTCGAGGTCGGAGCCCGCGTTCAGCCGTCCGGCCCCCAGCGACCCCATCCCGACCACCACCGCCCCGCGCCCCGGCGGGCAGCCGTGCTTGGCCGCGAACTGCGCGACCACCGCCGGCCACAGCGCCCCGATCGCCGCCGCCGCCAGATCGGCGTATTGCCCGCCCGCCTCGGCCGCATCGGTCAGGCCGCGCAGATTTTTAAGCCACTGGTTTTCCGGCAGCAGGGCCA
>CAZNMK010000268.1:1722-4534 GCA_964574045.1 uncultured Roseovarius sp.
TGCCATTCCTTGGCCCAGCGACGCGCGGTGTCGAGCTTGCGCTCGTAATCCTCTTCGCGCGCCAGCCGCTCGGCCAGTTCGGCCCGCAGCGCGGCATCGCCCGGCCAGGGGGCAAAGAAATCCCCCGCGATCACCGCATCGAAGACGCCGGCATTGTGCGACAGATAGGCCGCCAGCCGGGGCGAGGTGCCGGCGATGTCGACCAGCAGATCGACCAGCTGCGGGTTGGCCTCGAAGAGCGAGAACACCTGCACCCCGGCCGGCAGCCCCCTGAGAAAGCCGTCGAAGGCCAATAGCGCCTGCGCCGGTTCCACCGCGCGCGCGAGCCTCGTCAGGATGTCGGGCTTGAGGCGCTTGAATATCTCCACCGCCCGGGCCGAGCGCAGCGCCGGATAACCGGGCCAGCGCGCGATGATCTCGGGGTCCAGCCCGGTCTCTGGCCCCGGTGCCGGCGCGGCGGCACCGCCGCGCGCATCGCCGGGGACGAAAAACCCCTCGATGGTTTCGTGCACCTCAGACAGCCGTTCGCGCAGCTCGGTCTCGAGCCCGCCCGGGTCGCGATCCATGAAGGCGGCCAGCCGCCCGAATTCATCCCCCGTCGCGGGCAGCTTGTGGGTCTGTTCGTCGCGCAGCATCTGCAGCCGGTGCTCGACCTCGCGGTGAAAGCGGTAATGCCCGGCCAGCATCGCCGCCACATCCGCCGGCACCCAGCCCTTGTCGGCCAGCCGGTCCAGCCCCTCGCAGGTGCCGCGCACCCGCAGGTCGGGGTCGCGCCCGCCCGAGATCAGCTGCCGCGTCTGGGTAAAGAACTCGATCTCGCGGATGCCGCCCCGGCCCAGCTTCATGTCGTGGCCGGACAGGTTCAGCCGCCCGCCCGTGCCCTTGTGCGCGCGGATGCGCAGGCGCATGTTGTGGGCGTCCTCGATGGCGGCGAAATCGAGATGCCTGCGCCACACGAACGGCCGCAGCAGGTCGAGAAACCGTTCGCCCGCCGCGATGTCGCCGGCGCAGGGGCGCGCCTTGATATAGGCCGCGCGTTCCCATGTCCGGCCCAGGCTTTCGTAATAGGTTTCCGCCGCCGCCATCGCCATGCAGACTGGCGTCACCGACGGATCGGGCCTGAGCCGCAGATCGGTGCGAAAGACATAGCCTTCGGGGGTGCGGTCGGCCAGATGCGCGGCCATCTTTCGCGTCGCGCGCACGAAAGCGGCGCGCGCCTCGTGGAACTCGTCGCGGCCGTAGCGGGTTTCGTCGAAAAGGCAGATCAGGTCGATATCCGAGCTGTAGTTCAGCTCGCCCGCGCCCATCTTGCCCATCGCCAGCACCACCATGCCGCCGGCCCCGGCCAGGTCGTCCTCGCCCATGCCGGGCAGCTTGCCGCGCCGGATCTCGGCCCCCAGCGCCGCCCGCAGCGCAGCGCCCACGGCAACGTCGGCGAATTGCGTCAGCCGGCCCGTCAGTTCCTGCAGCGGCCAGACGCCGCCCAGATCGGCCAGCGCGACGAGCAGCGCCACCCGCCGCTTGGCCTGCCGCAGCGCGACGGGCACCTCGTCGGGCGCCGCCGCGCCCGCCTTGGCCAGAACCGCGCCGAACGCGGCCTCGGGATCGGCCAGCGCCGGCGCCAGCCAGTCGCGTTCGGCCTCGCACAGCCCTTTCAGATAGGGGCTGCAGCCCGCCGCGCCCTCGATCAGGTCGGCCGGTTCCGGCGCCAGCCCGGCGAACAGCGCGCGCGCCTCGCGCCCCTGTTCGGGGTCATGCGGGCGGGGACAGCGGGTCATGCGGGGCGCGAAGTCCATTCTGCCAGTGATACAAGCGCGGCCGGGCTGGTCAATGCCGCCGGTCCGGTCCGGCTGCGGGCATCGAGCAGGTTGTCCTTTCGATCCTTGTCGCGTCGGTCGCAGAAAGCACGCGCCGAGGTGCTGTCATGTGTGGACGGCTCCGTTTGTGCAAGGGTTGATTTGAGTGGCTGGTGATCGTTGCGGGGAGCGGTCATGTGTCCGGCCTGTTTGCGCGGTGCGTCTGACCGCTGGCCGGCGCGGCCACGGGCGCCGCGATCGGCGCGGCCGTTTCCGATGACAAGGCCAAAGGCGCGGTCATCGGCGGGGCCGCCGGCGGCCCGGCGGGCAACTACCTCGGCCGCGCGCAGAACAACCCCGGCCAATGCGTCTACGAAGACGCCTAGATCGCCGGCCAGAAAACCTGAATCGCCTCCTGTCCCTATTCCGCCCGGCGGCACCGCCGGGCAGCCCCCGACCGCCCCCCCGGGCGGGGGCTTCTCCCCCGCCCGCGGTCGCGGGCTGCCCTCGGTCTGTTCGCCGGAGCGTTGCAGATTAACCGGACGATCCTTTGAGACAACCGCGACGTCGACGACTGCCCCCAGCGGGCACATGTCTCGCCCGCCGGCATCCGGCCGGTCGGGACGCCAAACGAATACCCCGGGCCGGAAACCCGGGGCGTATTCGCGTTAGGCACCGCTCCGGCGCAGGGGTTCTTCAGTCGTCGCCTTCGACCTTGTCGGGCAGGTTCTCGCGTTTGGTCGAGGCGAAATCCTCCAGCTCGTCGGCGTCCATCGAATCGTACATCTCTTTCGACGCGCCCTTAAGCTCGGACACCTTTATCTCGCCGCGTTTGGCTGCCAGCGCCGCACCCGCCGCCTTTTGCTGGGCCTTCGATTTCGCAGGCATGGCATGTACTCCCGGGGTTGGATGTTGCGGACGGGCGCGGTCATTGCGCCTCCTGGAATTCCTCGGCGATATTCTCGCCGAGCTGTTCGATATTCCACCCCGAGCCTTGCACGATTTTACACGCGGAA
>CAZNMK010000269.1:0-4511 GCA_964574045.1 uncultured Roseovarius sp.
ATGCGCCCGCCCGCCCCACGGCGGGCGCATTCGCGCCCACCCGGGCGGTCGCATGCCCTCTGCCTCAAGTCGATGAATCCGATCCGTTGCAACACGTCATAACACAGGCGCGCGGCGATGGCAGGGCGAAAACCGCCCGAACCCGGCCGGGCATGCGCGGGCGGCATCCCGGCCGTTAGCGCAACCCGGTCACAGTTATCGCTATCATCCTGAAATCGCGGGGCAACCCCCCTTTCCGACCGGCGCCGATGGCTCTATGAGACGGCCAACTCAGCCCTGCCAGGAGACCGCCTCATGACCATCAATGTCGGCATCAACGGCTTTGGCCGCATCGGCCGCTGCACGCTGGCGCATATCGCCACCTCGACGCGCGACGACATCCGCGTGGTCAAGCTCAACGCCACCGGCCCGCTGGAAACGGCGGCGCACCTGCTGAAATACGATAGCGTGCACGGCAGGTTTCCGGGTGAAATCCGGCTCGGCGACGGAACGATGGACCTCGGAAAGGGCCCGATCGAGATGTTCTCGACCTACGACCTGGACGAACTGGACTGGTCCGGCGTCGATGTCGTTCTCGAATGCACCGGCAAGTTCAACGACGGCACGAAGGCCGGCAAGCATCTCGAGCGCGGCGCCGCCAAGGTGCTCTTGTCGGCCCCGGGCAAGAATGTCGACCGCACCGTGGTCATGGGCGTCAACCACGACGACCTGCGCCCGGGCGAGCGGATGATCTCGAACGGGTCGTGCACAACCAACTGCCTGGCGCCGGTGGCCAAGGTGCTGCACCGCGCCATCGGCATCGACAGCGGCATCATGACCACGATCCACGCCTATACCGGCGATCAGCCGACGCTCGACCGCCGGCACAAGGATCTCTACCGCGCCCGCGCCGCGGCGATGTCGATGATCCCGACCTCCACGGGCGCCGCCAGGGCCCTTGGCGAGGTGCTGCCCGAGCTAAAGGGCCGGCTGGACGGCTCGGCCATCCGGGTGCCCACGCCCAATGTCTCGGCGGTCGACCTGACCTTTGTCGCCGGGCGCGACGTGAGCGCCACGGATGTAAACGAGGTCATGGCCGAGGCCGCGGCCGGGCCGCTCAAAGGCATCCTGGGATACGACCCCGAACCCAAGGTCAGCGTCGATTTCAACCATACCGAGGAAAGCGCCATCTTCGCCCCCGACCAGACCCGCGTGATCGGCAACCGCCTGGTGCGGGTGCTGGCCTGGTACGACAACGAATGGGGCTTTTCGTGCCGGATGGCCGATGTGGCCGTGCTGATGGGCCGGCTGGGCTGAGCGCTCTTGCACCGGGTGGCTCCGCCGGGCACTCTCGGCGAAACCTGAACCGCGGGCGCCCTTGCCATGACCAACCAGCTTGCCATCCTGCTAGGCGCGGCCATCGCCATCGGCCTCGGCATCGACTGGCTGCTTCTCGACTGGGCCGGCACGCTGTTTCTGTCGCGCAAGCTGATCGACCTGATCGAATGGATGCAGTTCTGGCGCTGAGGTTCAGCCGTTCCCGATCTTGTTCAGCAGCGCATCCTTCACCGCCGGGGTGACGAACCTGCTGACGTCGCCGCCGAGGCGGGCGACCTCCTTGACCAGCTTGGACGCGATCGCCTGATGATGCGCATCGGCCATCAGGAACACGGTCTCGACCGAGCTGTCCAGCGTCCGGTTCATCCCCACCATCTGGAATTCGTACTCGAAATCCGCCACCGCCCGCAGACCGCGGATGATCAGCGTGGCATCGACGTCGTGGGCGCAGTGGATGAGCAGGTTCTCGAACGGGTGCGCGACCATCTCGGTTCCGGTCTGGGCCGACAGCTTGGCGCATTCCGCCTCGATCATCGCCACCCGTTCCTCCAGATCGAACAGCGGGCCCTTGTCGCGGTTGATCGCCACCCCGATCACCAGCCGGTCGACCAGCACGGCGGCACGGCGGATGATGTCGATATGCCCCAGCGTGATCGGATCGAAGGTTCCGGGGTACAGGCCGATGCGCATGCGCCGCCGCTCCTTTTTCGTGGCCGGGCCAAGCAACTATACGGGGCGCGGGAATGCAAGCGCGAATTACCCCGGCAAACCCCGCCGACAGCTTGTCTAGAGATCGGCGTGGAATTCCTCGATCAGGTGGCGCACCACCGCCTGCAGGGCGCGGGGCGTGTCGTCGCCGGCCTCCATCGCCTCGACCATGGCATGGCGCTGGCGGGTGGCGCTGGTGCCGCCCGCGACAATGTCGCGCGCCGCCTCGACCTCTGGCAGCGCACCGAGGCTGCGTGCATCCTCGGCGACAAGCTCGATGATTTCCTCCACCAGATCGGCCATCGGCACGACCTCGCCGCGTCCGAGGTCGATGAGCCCCTCGCGGATGCCGTATCGCTGCGCACGCCAGCGGTTCTCGGCCACGAGGAACCCGTCATAGATGCGCCAGCGCTGGTTGCGCGTGGCCAGCCGCCACAGCATCCGCGTGATCGCCTGCGTCAGCGCCGCCAGCGTCAGGGTATGTTCCAGCCGCGGCTGCACGTCGCAGATGCGCGATTCGATGGTCGGAAACCGCGACGAGGGGCGCAGATCCCACCAGATTTTCGAGGCATCCTCGATCACGCCGAGATCGGTCAGCACCTTTACCGAGCGTTCGAACTCGCCAAAGCTTTCCATCCTCGGCGGCAACCCGGTGCGCGGCAGGTTGTCGAACACCGTCAGGCGATAACTGTCGAGCCCGGTATCGCGCCCCTGCCAGAAGGGCGACGACGTCGACAGCGCCAGCAGATGCGGCAGAAAATAGGAAAGCTGGTTCATCAGGTCGATACGCCGGTCGGGCTCGCCGATGCCGACATGCACATGCATCCCGCAGATCAGCAGCCGCCGCACCACCCCCGCCAGATCGTCGTGCAGCGCATTGTAGCGTTCCTTGTCGGTATGGTGCTGCTCGCGCCAGTCGGAAAAGGGGTGGCACGAGGCGGCAATCGGCGCCAGGTTGAAGCCGGCGGCATTGCGCGCGACGCAGGCGCGCAGACGCCTCAGGTCGTCGCGTGCCTCGGCCACATTGGCGCAGGGCTTGGTGCCGATCTCGATCTGGCAGCGCAGGAACTCGGGCGCGACCTGGCCTTCCAGTTCGGCCTGGCAGGCCTCCATCAGCCCCTCCGGCGCCTCCGCCAGATCGAGGCTGTCGCGGTCGACGAGCAGGTACTCCTCCTCGATGCCGATGGTGAATTCGGGTTCTGGTATGGCCATGCGCGGCCCTCCTGGCATTTCGACCAGAAAAGCGGTTCCGGGGCCGCAGGGCAACAAAAAAGCCCCACCCTGTCGGGTGGGGCCGAGATCGCTAGCGGGAAATCGTCGTGTCAGTCCATCGCCCTGAAGTGGAACTCGCCGCCTTCCTTCAGGCCCGACGGCCAGCGCGACGTCACCGTCTTGGTCCGGGTGTAGAAGCGGAACGCATCCGGCCCGTGCTGGTTCAGGTCGCCGAACATCGACTTCTTCCACCCGCCGAAGGTGTGATAGGCGAGCGGCACCGGGATGGGCACGTTGATGCCGACCATGCCGATATTGATCCGGCTGGCGAAATCGCGCGCGGTGTCGCCGTCGCGGGTAAAGATCGCGGTGCCGTTGCCGTATTCGTGGTCCATCGCCAGGCCCAGCGCCTCTTCGTAGCTGCCGGCGCGCACCGTCGACAGCACCGGACCGAAGATCTCCTGGCGGTAGATGTCCATCTCGGGCGTCACCTTGTCGAAAAGGTGCGCGCCCACGAAAAAGCCGTCCTCGTAGCCCTGCAGCGCGAAATCGCGGCCGTCGACCACCAGTTCCGCACCCTGCCTGACACCCGATTCGACCAGCCCCAGCACGCGTTTCTTGGCCTCGGCGGTCACCAGCGGGCCGTAATCGACGTCGTTTCCGGCGGTCCAGGGGCCGACCTTCAGCTTTTCGATCCGCGGCACCAGCTTCTCGATCAGCCGGTCGGCGGTCTCGTCGCCCACCGGTACCGCGACCGAAATGGCCATGCAGCGTTCGCCGGCGGCGCCGTAGCCCGCGCCGACCAGCGCGTCGGCGGCCTGATCCATGTCGGCGTCCGGCATCACGATCATGTGGTTCTTGGCGCCGCCGAAACACTGCACCCGCTTGCCGTTGGTGCAGCCGCGGCCATAGATATACTCGGCCACCGGGGTCGAGCCGACAAAGCCCACCGACTGGATGGACGGGTGATCGAGCATCGCATCGACCGCCTCCTTGTCGCCGTGCACGACCTGCAGCAGGCCCTTGGGCAGACCGGCCTCTTCCATCAGCTCGGCCAGCATCACCGGCACCGAGGGGTCGCGTTCGGACGGCTTGAGGATGAAGGCGTTGCCGCACGCGAGCGCCGGCGCGAACATCCACAGCGGGATCATGGCCGGAAAGTTGAACGGCGTGATGCCGCCGCAGACGCCCAGCGGCTGGCGCATCGAGTACATGTCGATGCCGGGGCCGGCGCCGTCGGTGTATTCGCCCTTCAGCAGCTGCGGCGCGCCGAT
>CAZNMK010000270.1:0-4505 GCA_964574045.1 uncultured Roseovarius sp.
CCTGGCGCGCCAGCAGGATGTGCTCGCGCGTCTGCGGCATCGGGCCGTCGGCGGCGTTCACCACCAGGATCGCGCCGTCCATCTGCGCCGCCCCGGTGATCATGTTCTTGACATAGTCGGCGTGGCCCGGGCAGTCGACATGCGCGTAGTGGCGCGCGTCCGTCTCGTACTCGACATGCGCCGTCGAGATCGTGATCCCGCGCGCCTTCTCCTCCGGCGCCGCGTCGATCTGGTCGTACGCCTTGAACTCGCCGAACTGCTTGGTGATCGCCGCCGTCAGCGTCGTCTTGCCGTGGTCGACATGCCCGATCGTGCCGATGTTCACGTGCGGTTTCGAACGGTCGAATTTTTCCTTTGCCATGGTGGCCTCCTTGTCTGTCGGATGCCGGACGAGGGTCCGGCCTACGGGTGGTGGGTAGGCCGGGCTTTCGCCCGGCATCCCGTCAAGCGTATTTCGCCTGGATTTCTTCCGATATGTTGTGCGGTACCGGATCGTAGTGGTCGAACTGCATCGTGAACTGGGCGCGGCCCGACGACATCGAGCGCAGCGTGTTGATGTATCCGAACATGTTGGCGAGCGGCACGAAGGCGTTGATGGCGATGGCGTTGCCGCGCGCCTCCTGCCCCGAGACCTGGCCGCGGCGGCTGGTCAGGTCGCCGATGATCGAGCCGGTGTATTCCTCGGGCGTGATCACCTCGACCTTCATGATCGGTTCCAGCAGCTTGGCGCCAGCCTTCTTGAGGCCCTCGCGCATGCACATCCGCGCGGCGATCTCGAAGGCCATGACCGAGCTGTCGACGTCGTGGAACTTGCCGTCGATCAGCGCCACCTTGAAATCGATCACCGGAAAGCCGGCGAGCGGGCCGCTGTCCATCACGCTCTCGATCCCCTTCTGTACGCCGGGGATGTATTCCTTGGGCACCGAGCCGCCGACGATGCGGGATTCGAAGCTGTAGCCCTCGCCGGGTTCGGTCGGCGCGATGATCATCTTGACCTCGGCGAACTGGCCGGAACCGCCGGTCTGCTTCTTGTGGGTATAGGTGTGCTCGATCTCGTGGCCGATGGTCTCGCGATAGGCCACCTGCGGCGCGCCGATATTGGCCTCGACCTTGAACTCGCGCTTGAGACGGTCGACGAGGATATCGAGGTGCAGCTCGCCCATGCCCTTCATGATGGTCTGGCCCGATTCGATGTCGGTCTCGACCCGGAACGAGGGATCCTCGGCGGCGAGACGCGCCAGGCCCTGGCTCATCTTTTCCTGGTCGGCCTTGGTCTTGGGCTCGACCGCGATCTCGATCACCGGATCGGGGAAGGTCATGGTTTCCAGCACCACCGGCTGCTTGGCGTCGCACAGCGTATCGCCGGTGGTGGTGTCCTTCAGCCCGGCGAGCGCGATGATGTCGCCGGCGAAGGCCTCGTCGATCTCCTCGCGGTTCACGGAGTGCATCATCATCATCCGGCCGATGCGCTCGCGCTTGCCCTTGGTCGAGTTGAGTACCGAATCGCCCTTCTTCAGCGTCCCCGAATAGATGCGGGTGAAGGTGAGCGATCCGACGAAGGGGTCGTTCATGATCTTGAAGGCGAGTCCCGCGAACGGCATCGCGTCATCGGCGCGGCGCGCGATGTTGCGGGTCTCGGTCTCGTCGTCAGGGGCGAAGCCCATGTAGTCGACCACGTCGAGCGGGCTGGGCAGATAGTCGACGACCGCGTTCAAGAGCGGCTGCACGCCCTTGTTCTTGAACGCCGAACCGGCCAGCACCGGCACGAAGGAAAGCGACAGCGTGCCCTTGCGGATGAGCTTGCGCAGGGTCGGCACGTCGGGCTCGTTGCCCTCGAGGTATTCCATCATCGCGTCGTCGTCCTGCTCGACGGCGTTCTCGATCAGCTTGCCGCGCCATTCCTCGGCGGTCTCCTTCAGCGCGTCGCGGATCGGGCCGCGAGCCCAGGTCGCGCCCAGGTCCTCGCCCTTCCAGACCCACTCTTCCATGGTGACGAGATCGACGATGCCCTCGAGCTCGTTTTCGGCCCCGATCGGCAGCGCCACCGGCACCGCCTTGGCACCGGTGCGGTCCTCGATCATGCGCACGCAGTTGAAGAAGTCGGCGCCGATCTTGTCCATCTTGTTGACGAACACGATGCGCGGCACCTTGTAGCGGTCGGCCTGGCGCCAGACGGTCTCGGTCTGCGGTTCGACGCCGGCATTGGCATCGAGCACGCAGATCGCCCCGTCGAGCACGGCGAGCGAGCGCTCGACCTCGATGGTGAAGTCGACGTGGCCGGGGGTGTCGATGATGTTCATCCGGTACTTGGTGTCCGAGGTCCCCTCCTTGGTGGGGTCCTCCTGCCACTGCCAGAAGGTCGTGGTCGCGGCGCTGGTGATGGTGATGCCGCGCTCCTGCTCCTGCTCCATCCAGTCCATCGTCGAGGCCCCGTCATGGGTCTCGCCCATGACGTGCGCCTTGCCGGTGTAGAACAGGATGCGCTCGGTGCAGGTGGTCTTGCCGGCATCGATATGCGCCATGATGCCGAAATTGCGGTAGCGTTGAAGCGGATAATCGCGTGCCATGGGAAATGCCTCTGAGGTGTTACCAGCGGTAGTGGCTGAAGGCCTTGTTGGCCTCGGCCATCTTGTGGGTGTCTTCGCGCTTCTTGACGGCCGAGCCGCGGCTGTTGACGGCATCGAGCAACTCGCCCGCGAGGCGCTCTTCCATCGTGTTCTCGTTGCGCGCGCGGCTGGCGTTGATCAGCCAGCGGATGGCCAGCGCCTCGCGGCGCTCGGGGCGGACCTCGACCGGCACCTGGTAGGTGGCGCCGCCGACCCGGCGCGAACGCACCTCGACCGAGGGCTTGATGTTGTCGAGCGCCTCGTGGAAGATCTCGACGGGCGCGCGCTTGACCTTCTGCTCGACCCGGTCGAGCGCGTTGTAGACGATCGTTTCCGCGACCGACTTCTTGCCGTCGATCATCAGGTTGTTCATGAATTTGGTCAGCACCCGGTCGCCATACTTGGCGTCGGGCAGGATCTCGCGTTTTTCGGCGGCGTGACGGCGGGACATCTCTCTATCCTTCGGTCTTTTCTCATCGCGCCCCGGACCTGATCCGGGGCCTTTTTCTGGTCTTCGGGATCCCGGGTCGGGCCCGGGACGATGCCACCGGCATCACTTGGGCCGTTTCGCCCCGTATTTCGAACGCCGCTGCTTGCGGTCCTTGACGCCCTGGGTATCGAGCACGCCGCGCAGGATGTGATAGCGCACGCCGGGCAGGTCCTTGACGCGGCCGCCGCGGATCAGCACCACCGAGTGCTCCTGCAGGTTGTGGCTCTCGCCCGGGATGTAGCTGATCACCTCGAAGCCGTTGGTCAGGCGCACCTTGGCCACCTTGCGCATCGCCGAGTTGGGCTTTTTCGGGGTGGTGGTGTAGACGCGCGTGCAGACGCCGCGCTTTTGCGGGCAGCCCTGCAGATGCATGGACTTCTGGGCTCTGGTCTTGGGCTGTCGCGGCTTGCGGATCAGCTGCTGGATCGTCGGCATCGGGTCTTGTTCCCCATCTCTCAACACATGTGTCTGCCCGGGGCGCATCCCCCGCGCGGGTTTCTTCGGTTTGGCGCGCTTCACGCGTCCGCAAAACGCAACGACCGCATCCGTACCCTGCTACCTGCCGGTACGACGCGGTGGGCTTTCAGAGGATCGGGGCGCACAAACGGCCCGGATCGTGACCACTACAGTTCTGATATCGACCCACGGAGACGATCCCCTCGGCCGAGATGGGCGGCGTATATGCCGAAACCGGAATCGATGTCAACAGCCGCGAGGGGGTTTTGCGCGGCCGGAAGAAGGCCGCCTCACATCCCGCGCGGTCGCAGGCGGCTCGACCGTGCGATCCTCGCCGCCCGTGCCAGCCGGGATTCGCGCCAGAGCGTGAAGAGCCCGCTACCGACGACGATCGCGGCCCCCATAAGCGTCAGTTCCTCGGGCCAGTCGCCGAAGACCGCCCAGCCCAGCACCAGCGCCCAGACGAGGCCGGTGTAGCGAAACGGCGCGACAGCGCTTATCTCGCCCACCCGCATGACCATGATCGCGAACAGATAGCCGCCGATGATCATCAGCCCGGCCCCCGCCGTCAGGCCGATCTGGCGGCCGCTCATCGCGACCCACTCGCCGCCCAGCCCGGCGAGCCCGAACGCGGCCATGACCACTGCGGAGGTGACCAGCGTGACCAGCATCGACGGCGTTGCCGGCGATATCTGTCGCGTGACGAGATCGCGCAGGGTGGCAAAGCCGACGGCCACCAGCGCATAGATCGAGTAGCTGTTGAAATCCGCCGCTCCCGGACGGACGATCAGCATCACGCCGGCAAAGCCCACCGCGATCGCCATCAGCCGCCGCCAGCCCATCGGTTCGCGCAGAAAGAGCCACGCCGCCAGGGTGACGGTCAGCGGCATCGTCTGCAGGATCGCGGTGACATTGGCCAGCGGCATGTGGAAAAGCGCGGTGAGAAAGAAATA
>CAZNMK010000271.1:0-4492 GCA_964574045.1 uncultured Roseovarius sp.
TGCCGCCGTTCTCGGGCGAGGCGGCGATGGAGACCCAACCCCCGTCGGCGATGGCGCGGTAGCCGTCGGCGAAACCGGGGCTGGTGCGCACCACGCCGTTTTCCAGCCGTGCCGGGTGCAGGTCGCCCTGCCGCTGCAGCGGCGCCAGCACATCCTCGCACATCCGCCCGGCCTCGGTCAGGATCGCCTGCACCGTGTCCGGCGTCGCCTCGGCAAAGCGGTCGGTGGCGGCGACCTGGTCGAAGCCGACGACATGCCGCAGAAGAAAGCGGAACTCGTCGGCCGGGGCGCGATAGGGCATCGTGGCTCTCCTGATCCGTGCGGCGGGGCGCGTTGCCTTCGTGCGGCTTGGCATTGCCCGCGGGCGCCTTTATGCATCGCGGATACCGCCGATCCTAGCCCCCGGTATGTGTCAATCAACTCGAACGCCGCGTCAGAAACCCGATGAACCGCGACACCGTCATGCTCGATGCCGACCGCGCCGGCTGTGCCCGCGCCGCCGGGATACTGCGCGCCGGCGGGCTGGTGGCGTTCCCGACCGAGACCGTCTACGGCCTGGGCGCCGACGCGACGCGCGATCGCGCCGTCGCGCGCATCTTCGCGGCCAAGGAGAGGCCCCGTTTCAACCCGCTCATCGCCCATGTCGAAGGGCCGGACATGGCAAGGCGCCTCGTCCGCTGGACGGATGCCGCCGATGCCCTTGCCGGGGCGTTCTGGCCCGGCCCGCTGACGCTGGTGCTGCCGCTGGCCGGGGGGGCGCGGGTTTCCGCGCTGGTCACATCGGGGCTGTTGTCGCTGGCGGTGCGGGCGCCCTCGCACCCGGTGGCGCAGGCCATTCTCGGCGCTTTCGGCGGGCCGGTGGCGGCGCCCTCGGCCAACCGCTCGGGCCGGATCAGCCCGACGACGGCGGCGCATGTGCGGGCGGGGCTGTGGGGGCGGATCGAGGCCATCGTCGATGGCGGCGCCTGCGGGGTCGGGGTCGAATCGACCATCGTCGATCTGACCGGCGCGCCCGTGCTGCTGCGCCCCGGCGGCCTGCCGGCCGAGGCCATCGAGGCGGCGCTCGGGCGGCCGCTGGCGCGCCGCCGGGCGGGCGCGACGCCGACCGCGCCGGGACAGATGGCGTCGCACTACGCGCCCGCCGCGGCGGTGCGGCTCGATGCGCACGCCGCGCGCCCGGGCGAGGTGCTGCTGGGGTTCGGCCGGGTCGAGTGCGACCTCAACCTGTCGCCCGCGGGCGACCTGACCGAGGCCGCGGCCAACCTATTCGCCCATCTGCACAGGCTCGACGCCACCGGCCGGCCGATCGCCGTGTCGCCCATTCCCGAGACCGGCCTCGGCCGGGCGATCAACGACCGCCTGCGCCGCGCCGCCGCGCCGCGCGGCTGAGCTGCGCCCCGGGGTCGCGCCGCGCCGCCCGCCCCGGTCCTTCTTCTGTTTGGAAATATCCCCGCCGGAGGCATTCATCTCTTGTGGCGCGCCGTCACTTGCAGCGCTTTTCGGCCTCTTCGACGGCGGCGGTGAAACCCAGCAGCGAGAAGGTGTCCTTGGTGATGGTCCCTCGAGACGAGCGCGCCGTCAGCACCGCGTCGGTGCCGCGCTTCATCGCCGCGATGATGCTCGCGTCGTCGGCGGTGCTGGCGGGCCAGGCCCATTCGCCCTCGGTGAAGAGCTCGAAGGTATCCTCGCCGACCGTCACCTCGACGGTCGAGCCCTCGGCGAAGGGATAGCCGCCGGTAAAGGTCACCTGCCCGTCGACCTCGGCATCGGGGCGGTAGAACGCCATCAGCAGGATGTCGCCGCGCCGCACCGCGACCACGCGCCCATCCTTGGTATTGACGGTTTCCGTGGGCGAGGACACCGCCCAGCATTCGCGCGGGTCGCTGTCCTCGAACACGCTCCAGGCGGTCTCCGTCGCGACCTGGTTGGTGCTTTCGTCCTGCGCCCGGGCCATCGTTCCGGTTGCGGCAACCGCCAGCAGCGCGCCCACAGCCAGGCGCAGCGCGGTCGAACGTGCAATCGGTGATCCCATGTCTTGAGCCTCCAAGCCGTATTCAGCCTCAATCGTCTCCTGCCGGCGCCAGCGTTCTGACAACGCTCTTGCGCGCCGGAAGGTTTCCCTCGACAGTGCGACAATAGCCCGAAAGAGACGAGACATGAAAGGATCAATCGGCGGGTTTTCGCGCCCAAGCCGTTGATTTCAGAACCCGCAAGGATGGCCCGGCGATGACCGACCCCGCACTGCTGACAGAAATCCGGCGCGGCCCCCTGACCGAAAGCCGCCACCTGGGCCATGCCGTCATCTGCGATGCGGCGGGCGGCATCGTTTCCGCCTGGGGCAATCGGCAAGAGCGCGTCTACCCGCGCAGTTCCGCCAAGATGATCCAGGCGCTGCCGCTCGTCGAAAGCGGCGCCGCCGATGCGTTCGGGCTGACATCCGAGCAACTGGCGCTCGCCTGCGCATCCCATAACGGCGCCGATATCCACACCGGCCGCGTCCGCGCCTGGCTGGCGGCGCTGGGTCTGGGCGAGGCCGACCTGCGCTGCGGCCCGCAGATGCCCGACGACGAGGCGGCGCGCAACGCCTTGATCCGCGCCTTTGAGGAACCCTGCCAGCTGCACAACAACTGTTCGGGCAAGCACGCCGGTTTCCTGACCCTGGCGGCGCATCTGGGGGCGGGGCCGGACTACATCGACCCCGCCCACCCGGTGCAAAGGGCGGTGCTGGCGGCGTTCGAGGAGGCGACGGGCGAGGAAAGCCCCGGCTACGGCATCGACGGCTGCTCGGCGCCCAACTTCATCACCACGCTGCACGGCATGGGCCGCGCCATGGCCGCCTTTGCCGCCGCGCGCGAGGGCGCGGATGCGCGCCAGACCGCGATGGCGCGGCTCAGGCAGGCGATGATCGCCCATCCCGCGCTGGTCGCGGGCGACGGGCGCGCCTGCACCGAGCTGATGCGCGCCGCGACCGAGCCTGTCGCGCTCAAGACGGGGGCCGAGGGCTTTTTCGTCGCCATCCTGCCCGAGCGCGGCCTCGGCATCGCGCTCAAGGTCGCGGACGGCGCCACGCGGGCGGCCGAATGCACCATTGCGGCGCTGCTGGTCCGGCTGGGGGCGCTCGATGCCGATCATCCGGCGGCGCGGCGGTTCTGCGATGCGCCGGTGCTCAACCGCCGCGGTGTCGAGACCGGCCGAATCGTCCCCGCCACGGGCCTCGTCTGACCGGCTCGGCGGCAATCCGCCCGTCCGGCCGGAGGCCGTTCTTCAACGAAAACCCGCGCAAACCCGCGCAACCCATCCGCGAGTTCCCGCCGGTCGGGATCGTGCCGGTCTGACGGGGCGGAACACCGCTGACCGCAACAGCCGGTTTGGGCCCTTTCCCGCGCCTTTTCGCGCCCTCCCGCCATTGCTGCGGACAGCGTCCGGTCCCGAGCCCATGTTGCGCCCCGAGAGCACAACACTCTCGCAACGATCGAAACCGACCAGAGGAGTGGATTTCATGTTCGAGAAACTGACCGCCGCGAGCCTCGCGCTCGCCTTTGCCCTGCCCGCCGCCGTCCTGGCCGCCTCGGCGATGGATGCCGACGGCGACGGCAGCGTGTCGATGGAGGAATTCAATGCCGCCATGCCGGACGCGGGCGAAGTGGTCTTTACCGAGGCCGACACCGATGGCGACGGCATGCTGAGCGCCGACGAAGTGGCCGCCGCGCGCGAAAACGGCGTGCTGCCGCCCGCTTCGGACGGCTGATCGCCCGAACCGGGCCGCAGGCGGTCAGGTCAGCGAGGTTCCCCAAGCCCGAACGCAGACCGCCGCGGCGGCCCGGACCCGGCCCCGATCCCCTCGGGGCCGGGTTGCGCCGCGCGGTGTGCGGCGAATTGCCGGCGTCTTCCCCGGTCACGACCTCTTGAACCCAGCTTTGCGGGAAAATGCCGATCGAAACGGCCGGTTTCGGCAGGATTCCGCGGACGTTCCGGCGCGGTTCGGCGGCAACCGCGACACACCCGCCATGCGTTCACATCTCCTGCATCGAGAGCGCGACGCTCTTATGACGATCTGAATTCGATAGAGGAGTAGCTATGATGTTTGAGAAACTGACTGCCGCAACCATGGCCCTTGCCGTCTCCCTTCCGAGCGCGGCGCTCGCCTTCGACGCCGCCGATTGGGACACCGACGGAGACGGCATGGTGTCGGAACAGGAATACACCGTCGCGATAACGAATTGGAGCAAGGCCGCCTATTCCGAGGCCGATGCCGATGGCGACGGCTCGCTGAGCATGGATGAAATCGACATGGCGCTCGAGAACGGTACCCTGCCGCCCCAGCAGGACCGCTGAACGCCCGAACCGGGCCGCGGCCGGCAGGCGCATCCGGGGTCCCCAAGCCCGGATGCCGGCCGCCGCGGCGGCCCGGCCACTGCCGCGAGCCGCCCCCGGCGGTTCGCGGCTTTTTCGTGCCTGTTGCCGCCTCAGCCCCGGCCGAGATAGGCGCTCA
>CAZNMK010000272.1:0-4490 GCA_964574045.1 uncultured Roseovarius sp.
CCTCGACCGCCTATTTCGTGCGCCACAACGCCACCGTCGAGGCCCAGCGCCGGCGCGCCGGCGCGGCGCCCGGCACGCTCATTTCGGGCACGAAAAAGGACGTGGTGCTGACCGCGCGGCTGGCCTCGAACCGCGGGCGCGTGGCGATCTATGGCTGGCACCGCACCAACGGCCAGCCGATCCAGCCGCTCAGCACAGTGCACGGGGCGGGCTATGCCGATTACAGCCACGGCGTGCGCCTGGTCAGCCGCACCGCCTATCTCAACGGCAAGCCGGCGGACCTGCGCAGCCTGATGGCCGATCCGCGCTATGCCGGCCTCTTGAGCAAGGAAGGTCCGCTTGGCGGCCCGGCCCTGCGCATGGCGGCGCTGGCGGCGAACTGAGCGCGGCGGAGCGGACAGGAAAGGGCGCCCCCCGGCCCCGGACGCTCGTCTTGGGTCTTTTCCGGTCGCGCGCTGGCGCGCACACGCTCGAGCTTTCGGCAATGACTGATTCGAGCCGATCGTGGACGCTGCCCATTGCCGACCGACAGAGGGCATCGCACGGCCGTGATCGGGCGCGCGCAACGCCGGCGGCGCGCAGTTTATCCCGCCGCGTCATCCCCTGCCCGGAACGATGCGCAACCCCTCAGAGCGCCCGGCCGTCGGGGCGGCCGTGCGCTGCCCGGGCGGCTTGCGCCGCTGTTCCGGGCGGGAAATGCGCCAATGGCCGCTCCGTCCGCAAAGCGGCCATTGCAGATGATGTCGCCCTCGCGAATATCCGCTGGAGCGTGTGTGTGTGTCTTGCGCACGCTGGTTGCACGGCGCCCTCGCCTTGCCTTTGAACCACATCCGGCAAGGGGCCCGAGGCTGGCCGCCCTCCGTGCTGGCCGCCCCTTTTTTGCTTTGCAATCAGTTACCTAATTCACATCCTTGAAGCAGCGGAAGCCGAGGTGGTAGTTGTGGTGGCTGCCCCCCGCCATCACCCGGCTGCCGTGCCAGTAGGGGGCTCGCCAGCGACTCCAGTGGGTGTGGGCGCGCACGGTGTCCCAGATGAACCAGCTGCCCTTCATCTCGGTCACCCCCAGCTTGCGGCTGCCGCGGCTCGACATCTGGTCGGGCGCCAGCGGCAGGTTCATGTGCTCGGCCGCGTTGCCGTCGAGGTCGTAGACCCCCAGCGGGCTCTTGCACGCCGGAAAGCTGCCCGCCGGGTAGGTGTTCGACCCGCAGCCGGTAAAGCTGCCGCCGTTGCAGCTGCCGCTCTTGAAGCTGCCGGTGGCGCAGACCCCCGAGCGCCACTGCGGCCCGATGGAATAGCGCGCGCTCGACTGGTACTTGGCGTTGTGCGCCGCGCGGGCGGCCTGCACGCTCATGCCAAAGAAATAGTCGGGCGGCGTCAGCGCCCCGTGCGAGGCGCCCTCCCATTCATGGGCGTCGCCCATGCGCTTGCCCTCGGCCCAGCAGAGTTCGGCGGCCTCGCGGGCGCGCACCCAGGTCACCGGGTACATGCCCGGCACGTTCGGGTATTCGAACATGTCGGCGCAGACCTTGGCATCGGCGGCGGTTTCGGTCGCCGGGTCGTAGAGCGGGGCCATGTAGGGTTCGCCGCAGATGCGCTCGAACGCCGCGTTGCGGTAATAGACCTTGGGATCGGCGCCCAGCCTGGCCGCCAGCTGTTCGGGCGTCATCGGATGGCGCGTCACCGCCGGGTTGCCCTGGCCGATATAGCTCGAGCCGGCAAAGATGGCGCGGATGCGCTGCATCTCGGCATTGCTCAGCCCACGCGCCGCCTGCATCTCGCGGAACATGCGCTCGTTGTTTTCCTGCAGCGTCTGTGCGCCCGCCGGCAGCGCCAGCACCAGCGCCGCCACCGCGCCAAGCCATGTCGTATAGCGTCTCATGCTCTCTCCCCGTGGTGTCATCTGCGCAGAAGATAAAAGAAGTCGCGGTTGTCCGCGAAGCTAACGAAACGGGGGATCGGCGTGCCGTCGCGGGCGCGCGAATCGGTCTCGGCCATGCCGCCGACCAGGTGATGCGGGATCACGTTGCGGTCCTGCCGGGTGTAGAGCGCCATGTAGGTGAGGTCCTGCGAATTCATGTCGAGCAGCATCGCGTGATCGCAGCCATAGGCCTGGAACGTCCGCGCCATCCCCGACGGCGTCGCGGTCGAGAAATAGGCGTAGACCAGGAACTGCCGGCCGCCCACCGTCTTCATGCAGGTGCCGCCGCGCAGCGTGCGCAGGTCGGCCTCGGCCGAACCCGACCAGTTGCCGCCCAGCCAGCTCGTGACCTGATCGCCCGGCACGCCCTTGTCGATCAGCGGCACGCCGTTCTGGCGCGCGAAACGCACCCGCGGCAGCAGCGCGCGGTCGGCCTCGCGCCACTTGCGCATCTCTATCGATCCGTCGTCGAGAACGATAAGCGTCGACAGCCCCGGATAGAGCTTGGAAAAGATGACGCCGTTGGACAGGAACCCGTAATGGTGGCCCTTGTTGGCATAGGCCAGGTCGCCCGCGCGCCAGGCGCCGTGGTCGCGCTTGAAGCCGCCGACAAAGGCGGCGGCGACGCGGTCGGTCAGCGCCGGGCTGAGCATGCCGGTACGCACCACCGGAGCAGAGGTGCTGAACCCGTCCGGGCCGGGCAGGCCGCGCACGCGCACGCCGCCCGGCGGCCGCGACGACCAGCCGAGGCGCGGATGATCGGTGCCCACCTCGTAGCCCAGTTCGAACTGGGTCAGGTCGAACGCCACCAGATAGACATCGGCGCGCCGCTCTACGCCGTCGAGCCCGTGGGTCTCGCCCCGGCGGTTGAGGATGTCGGGGGAAATCATCCCCGGCTGCATGGCGCTGGCGTAGATGCCGGGCGCGTCCTTGACCGCGTACCAGCTGCCCGCCTGCACACCGCCTTCGGCGCCTTCCAGTTCGAACCCGAAATAGGTCCGGATCACCGGATGGCTCGACAGCATCGCCTTGCCGAGCGCGGCCGCCACCTCGCCGGCGTCGCCGCCGGCGATGACCTCGCCCGAGCTCATGTAGGCGTCTTCGTAGAACGACCCCTTGATGAGGTTCACGATGTCGTCTCCGAACACCACGTTGTCGCGCAGGAACTGCGATACCGCCTCGCGGCTCGACCGCGCCCCCCGTGTCGCGTTGCGCACGAAGGCGCGCTTGTCGCAAATCGGCGCATAGGGCAGATCCGTGCCCGCCGCCCGGTCGAGCTCGGTGGTCCGCCCCCGCCAGGGCGCGCAGCGGGCGGAGATGCCGTCGCTTTCGAACACCAGCGCCGGGTCGTCGCCGCGCGCCAGCGTCAGCACCGTCTTGTCGGGGTCGGCCAGTTCCAGGTGGTAGGTCGCGGGCTGACGGCCGCGGGACGGGTCGAGCACATCGACCAGGAACCAGCTGTTGGCATTGGGGTTGAGCGAGGTCAGCGTCACCTCGGCGCCGTCCGCCGATACCGCCCGCACAGCGGTGCGAAACGGCTGCAGCTCGCGGATGGTCTTGGGCCGGTCGGCCTCGTAATCCTGCCATTGCTTGGCGCGCAAGGCGTCGTCTGCGGTCAACAGGTCGGTTGCCTGCGCATTGGGCGCCGAGGCCACCCCGGCGGCAACCGCCACGGCCCCCGCCAGATTCTTCAAACAATACCTGAAACGAAACACGATATCCCCTCTATCCACACACCCCCAAAAAACGGGATGCTCCCGCCTGCCGGAAAGAGGCGTCGATGCGCGGGCCGCGCCCCCCGGGTTTACCCTTTGAGGCATGCTATTGTGTGGCCGGGAACTTCACAAGAGTTGATGACGGGGCGGACGGCCCGCCCGGTCTGTTTCGCATTCGCCGTTGCGGCGCCGGCGGCGATCGCGTGGCCCCCGCGCCGCTGTCTAGCCGGCCCGAGGGCTCGGGGCGCTTTCGGCCGGTCGGACCGGCCGGAAAGATTCGGTTGACCGGATTCGTTAGTATGCTAGCGTTATTTTTCGCTGAAGTCGGCAGGCAGTCAGTTGAATCGGTGTGTGCCATGAGCAGTCCTTTCTCATGGAGACAGTCATGGAAGCCCGCACAAGAACCCCCGCAAGAACCCGCAGACGCGCCCGCACCGTTCGGACCAGCCATCCGGCGAATGCCTTTCGGCAGGAGCCGGAGGAATATTCGCGCGTCACGTTCGGATTTCTCGGCGACTCGGAGGTCGAATGGCTGAAGGAGCGGGTCGAGGACGTGCTCGCCGATTATGGTGTGGCAATCCTGCACCCGGACGCCCATGAGCGTTTTCTGGCCGCCGGCGCCACGCCCGGTACGGACGCGAACCGCATCCGCATGCCCCGCGAGCTGATCCGCGAGGCGATGGACGCGGTGCCGAAGTCGGTGCGGCTGGGCGGCAGGGAGGCGGGCCTCGACATCGACCTGCCGCGGCGCGATCACGGCTTCGTCATGCGCACCGGCACCGGCGCGCATGGTTATGTCAATCCGCGCGACGCCAGCTATCGCAAGATGGACCTCGACGCGGTATCCGAGATCGCCG
>CAZNMK010000273.1:0-4484 GCA_964574045.1 uncultured Roseovarius sp.
ATGGAACCTGTGGTTCGTCGCCACCGGCCCCGACCGCGCGCATGTCGACGCCGCGCTGGCGCGCATCGGCAGGCAGAGCGGGCTCAGGGTGCTCGACCTGCCGCTCATCCGGCCCTTCAACCTCGATCTCGGCTTCAGCCTGCGCGGCGAGGCCACGTCGCGCCCCGTCGCGCCGCCGCCCGACAGATCGGCGCTGCGCGAGGGCGACCGCGACATCGTGCAGGCGCTCACCACCGGGCTGCCGCTTACCTCGCGCCCCTATGCCGACATCGCCCAGCGGCTGGGGCGCGGGATGGACGACGTCCTGGCCCGCATCCGGGCGCTGGTCGAGGCGCGGATCATCGCCCGCCTCGGCGTGATCGTGCGCCACCGGGCGCTTGGCTGGCGCGCCAACGCGATGGTGGTCTGGGACCTGCCGAGCGCGGCCATCGACCGCGCCGGGCCGCGGCTGGCGGCAGAGCCCGGCATCACGCTGTGCTACGAGCGCCGCCCTGTGCCGGGGGTCTGGCCCTATCGGCTCTATTGCATGATCCACGCCCGCAGCCGGGCCGAGGCGCTGGAGCGGCTCGAGACCGTGTCGGCCCTGCCCGAACTGGCCGGCGTGCCGCATCTGGCGCTCTTTTCCAGCCGCTGTTTCAAGCAGACCGGCGCGCTGGTGGCACATCCGGGGGAGGAAAGGAAGACCGCATGAGCATCGACGCGACCGACCGGACGATCCTCAACCGCCTGCAGGAGGGCTTTCCGATCGCGCCCGCGCCCTTTGCCGCCGTGGCAGATGAGCTGGGGCTGGACGAGGACGACCTGATCGCGCGGCTGGGGCGGATGCGCGAGGCCGGCATCGTCACCCGCTTCGGCCCCTTTTTCGATGCCGAGGCGATGGGCGGCGCCTTTTGCCTGTGTGCGATGGCGGTGCCCGAGGCGGATTTCGAGGCGGTGGCGGCACTGGTCAATGCCCGCCCCGAGGTGGCGCACAACTACGAGCGCGGCCACCGGCTCAACATGTGGTTCGTGCTGGCGACCGAAAGCGGCGACGAGATCGCGGCCGTGGCGGACGCCATAGAGGCAGCGACGGGGCTGAAAGTGCTGCGCTTTCCCAAGCTGCGCGAATTCTTCATCGGCTTCAGGGTGGCCGCATGAGCATCGACGCCACCGACCGGGCGATCATTGCCGCCACGCAGGGCGGGCTGCCTCTGGTGCCCGAGCCCTATGCCGCGCTTGCCGCCGATCTGGGCGTGAGCGAGGCCGAGCTTTGCCAGAGACTCGCATCCATGCAGGCATCGGGGATCGTCCGCCGCATTGCGGTCGCCCCCAACCATTACGCGCTCGGGATGACCGCCAACGGCATGTCGGTCTGGGATGTCGAGGACGCGGAGATTGCGGCGCTCGGCGCGCGCGTGGGCGCGCTCGATTTCGTCAGCCATTGCTACGAGCGTCCGCGCGCCCTGCCCGGCTGGCGATATAACCTCTTTGCCATGATCCACGGGCGCACCCGTGCCGAGGTCGAGGAAAAGCGCCTGCGAATCAAGGCGCTGCTCGGCCCGGCCTGCCGCGCGGGCGACATCCTCTATTCGACGCGCATTCTGAAAAAGACCGGACTCAGGCTCCGGGCAAAGGAGGGCTGAGATGTTCCGCCTCACCGAATACATGCACCAGCTGGTCGCGCCGACGCCGGTCAGGGCGCGGCGCGGCACCGGCGCGGTCAAGCCGGTGGTGATCTGGAACCTGACAAGGCGCTGCAACCTCAAGTGCCGGCATTGCTACACGGTCTCGGCCGACGTCGATTTTCCGGGCGAGCTCAGCCACGAGCAGGCGATGGGGGTGCTCGACGACCTTGGCGATTTCGGCGTGCCGGCGCTCATTCTCTCGGGCGGCGAGCCGATGGGGCGGTTCGATTTCTTCGAGCTGGCCGAGGCGGCGCGCGACAAGGTGCGTTTCCTGGCGCTTTCCACCAACGACACCCAGATCCACGGGCAGGCCGCCGATCGCGTGGCCGAAATCGGGTTTCACTATGTGGGCATTTCCATCGACGGCATCGGCGCCACCAACGACTGGTTTCGCGGTGTCGACGGCGCCTTTGCCGATGCGCTGCGCGGCGTGCGCGAATGCAAGGCCCGCGGCATCAAGGTGGGCTTGCGCTTTACGCTGACGCGCGACAACGCCGCGCAACTGCCCGATCTGTTGAAACTCTGCGACGACGAGGGGGTCGACAAGTTCTATCTCAGCCATCTCGTCTATGCCGGGCGCGGGGACAAGAACCGGGGCGAGGATGCCGTCCACGACCACACCCGCGCCGCGCTCGACCTGCTGATCGAGCGCGCCTGGGCGGCGGCCTCGGGCGATGGCGCGCTCGACATCGTCACCGGCAACAACGACGCCGACGCGGTCTACATGCTGCGCTGGGCCGAGCGCCGTTTCGACGCCGAAAAGGTGGCGCATCTGCGCGAGCATCTCGAGGCCTGGGGCGGCAATTCCTCGGGGCTGGGCGTGGCCAATATCGACACGCTGGGGCGCGTGCATCCCGACACCTACTGGTCGGACTACACCATCGGCAACGTCAAGACGGCGAAGTTCTCGGACCTCTGGACCGGCGACGATCCGATCCTCGCGCAATTGCGCCGCCGTCCGCGCCCCCTGAAGGGCCGTTGCGGCGCCTGCGCCTTCAAGGCCGTGTGCGGCGGTAACACCCGCATCCGCGCGCTGCAACTCACGGGCGATCCGTGGGCCGAAGACCCCGCCTGCTATCTCGACGACAGCGAGATCGGCGTCGAGCCCGGCTTCGAGCGCCTGACCGTCACCCCGTTCCGAGGCAAGAGCCATGATCCGGCGCATCGTTTTCAGTAGGGCTTTCCCCCGAAAGTCTCAATCGCTCTTCATTTCTTCCCTGCCCGGCGGCATCGCCGGGCAGCCCCCCACCGCCCCCCCCGGCGGGGGCGTTGCCCCCCCCCCCGGCCGGGGGCAGCCCATCCCCCAGGTGGGAAGGCGCTTGGGATCTAGCGGTTTTTGCGTCGGCCTTCTCATGGTCGCCGGCATGGCCGCGGCCGAACCCGACGCGCCCGCGATCTATGCGCGCGAGTGCGCCGAATGCCACGCGGCAACCCGGCTGGGCGGCACCGGCCCCGCGCTCATCCCTCAGACGCTGGGGCGGATGCGCGGGCCGAAGCTGGCCGAGGTGATCGCAAAGGGCCGCGCCGCGACCCAGATGCCGGCCTTCGGCGAGACCCTGAGCGAGTCTGAGATATTGGCGCTCGCGGCATATCTCGAAACCCCGCTCGCCGAGGTGCCGCAGTGGGGCGAGGCCGAGATCGAAGCCACCCGCGAGATGGTGCCGGGTTATGCCCCCGCCGATGCGCCCGTCTTCGCCGCCGACCCGCTCAACATCACGCTGGTGGTGGAGACGGGCGATCACCATGTCAGCGTGCTCGACGGCGATACCTTTGCCGTGCTCGACCGTTTCGCCACCCCGTTCGCGGTGCATGGCGGGCCCAAGTTCAGCCCCGACGGGCGCTTCGTCTTCATCGTGTCGCGCGACGGCTGGGTGCAGAAATACGATATCTGGTCGCTGGCGGAGGTCGGCCGCGTGCGCGCGGGCCTCAACAGCCGCAACATCGCCATCAGCCATGACGGCAAGTGGCTGGCGGTCGCGAACTACCTGCCGATGACGCTGACGATTCTCGCGACCGACGATCTGAGCGTCGCGCGGGTCATGCCGGTGATCGGCAAGTCGGGCGAGAAAAGCCGCGTCTCGGCGGTCTACCAGGCGCCGCAGCGGCAAAGCTTCATCCTGGCCTTGAAGGATGTGCCCGAAATCTGGGAGGTCGCGACCGACCCCGACGCCGAGCCGGTCTACGAGGGCTTCGTGCATTCGCGCGAAAAGGGCATGATCGAGGCGATCCCCTCGTCGCAGGGGCTCTTCGCGCGCCGCCGGATCGAACTGTCCGAGCCGATCGACGACTTCTTCTTCAGCGACGATTACCGCAACCTCGTCGGCGCCACCCGCGACAGCGAACGCGGCGTCGTCGTCAACCTCAACGTGGGCCGCGAGATTGCCGAGTTGCCGCTGCCCGGTATGCCGCACCTGGGATCGGGCATCTCGTGGGAGCGGGACGGACGGCGGGTCATGGCGACGCCGCACCTGAAGGAGGCCAAGCTCTCCGTCATCGACACCGAGGACTGGCGGGTGATCGCCACCATCGCCACCGAGGGGCCGGGATTTTTTCTTAGAAGTCACGAGAACTCGCCCTATTTCTGGGCCGATGTGTTCTTTGGCCCCAACCGCGACGCGATGCATGTGATCGACAAGGAAAGCCTCGAGATCGTGCGCACGCTCCGGCCGGTGCCGGGGGCGACGGTGGCGCATGTCGAGTTCACCCGCGACGGCAGCCGGGCGCTGGTGTCGGTGTGGGAGGACGAGGGCGCGGTCATCGTCTACGACGCCGCGACGCTCGAGGAGATCGCCCGCCTGCCGATGAAGAAACCTTCGGGGA
>CAZNMK010000274.1:0-4474 GCA_964574045.1 uncultured Roseovarius sp.
CGGCGGTGCGAAAGACCGGCGTCTCGGGGTCGGTCAGGCGCATCAGCGCCACCGGCCGCACCGCGCGCGCGGCATCGTCGAGCAGCGTGCCGATCAGCGCTTCCCTGGCCGGCCAGTCGCGCGCCGACGCCCACGACCCGTCGAGCACGATCAGCATCGGGCCGCTGGACGCCGCCTCGTCGCGCTGGGGGTTCAGCACCGGGCCGGCAAGCCCCACGATCAGCGCCGCCACCGCCAGCATCCGCATCAGCAGGAGCCACCAGGGCGTGCGGTCGGTGACCGAATCGTCGTCCCTGAGCCCCAATAGCAGCGCCACGCCGGGAAACCGCCGCCGCACCGGCGCCGGCGGCACCGCGCGCAAGAGCAGCCACAGCACCGGCAGCGCCGCCAGGGCCAGCAATAGCCACGGCGCGGTAAAGCCGATGGCGCCGAGGGTCATCGCGCCACTCCGGTTGCCGGTCCCGATCCGGCCTCGAAGGCGCGGTAGAGCCACAAGAGCGCCGATTGCGCGCTGTCGCAGGTGCGATGCAGCCCGTATTGCCAGCCGGTGCCGGCGCAAAGCGCGCGCAGCTCGGCCTTGCGTTCCGCCAGCCGCGCCCGGTAGCGTTCGCGCAGCTCGGACGCCTTCAGCGTCTCGTGGCTCAGCGTGCCGCCCATGCTTTCGAAGATGGTGCGCCCGCGATAGGGAAACGCCTCTTCCGCCGGGTCGAGCACCTGCAGCATCACGCCCCGGATACCGCGGTCGGCGGCGGCGGTCAGCGCGGTGCGCACGGCGACGATGTCGCCCAGGAAATCCGAGACAAAGAGCGCCCGGCCGTGGGCCGTCAGACCGCCGGTCTGCGGCCGGCCGTAATCGGCCTCGCCGTCGCGGGTCAGCGCCTGAGCGAGCCGCATCATCTGCGTCTCGCCGCGCCGCGGCGGCAGATCGGCGCCGGCAAGGCCCACCCGCTCGCCCGCGCGGTTGAGCAGGATCGCCACTGCCAGCGCCAGCAGGCGGGCGCGGTCGGATTTCGCCGGCAGCGCCTTATCGGACGCAAAGCGCATCGCGGCGGCGTTGTCGACCCAGATCGCCACGCTTTGCGCGATCTGCCATTCGCGCTGGCGCACGAACTGGCTGTCCGAGCGCGCCGAGCGGCGCCAGTCGATCTGGCGGCGCTCGTCGCCGGCCTGGACCGGGCGGTATTGCCAGAAATCGTCGCCCAGCCCCGCGCGCCGGCGGCCATGTTCGCCCAGAAGGACGGTGCCGGCCAGGTGCTCGGCCCGCGCCAGCAGCGGCGGCAGCCGCGCCGCCTCGGCCTCGGCGCGGGAGCGGAGGGGGGCGGCCTGGCTCACGCCGCCGCCTCGGCTTGCGTGATCCGGGCGGTGGTGTCGGCGATCAGCCGCCCGAGGCTCTCGCCGCCGGCGCGTGCGGCAAAGCTCAGCGCCATGCGGTGGCTCAGCACCGGCCTTGCCATCGCCGCGACATCGTCGGCATCGGGGGCGAGCCGCCCGCCCAGAAGGGCGCGCGCGCGGACCGTCAGCATCAGCGCCTGCGCCGCCCGCGGCCCCGGTCCCCAGGATACCGCCTCGCGCACCGCCGGCGCGGCGGTGGGCTCGTCGGGGCGGAAGGCACGGACCAGGTCGAGGATCAGTTCCATGACGTTCTCGCCCACCGGCATCCTCCGCAGCAGCGCTTGCGCCGACAACAGTTCTTCGGGCGTGAACACCTGATGCGACGCCGCCTCTTCGGCGCCGGTGGTGGCCAGCAGGATCGCGCGTTCGGTATCGCGGTCGGGATAGTCCACGTCGATGCGCACCAGGAACCGGTCGAGCTGCGCCTCGGGCAGCGGATAGGTACCCTCCTGCTCGATCGGGTTCTGGGTGGCCAGCACGTGAAAGGGCGGGCTGAGCGGCCGGTTCTGGCCGGCGACGGTGACCTGGCGTTCCTGCATCGCCTGCAAGAGCGCCGATTGCGTGCGCGGGCTGGCGCGGTTGATCTCGTCTGCCATCAGCAGTTGGCAGAAGATCGGGCCGGGGATGAATTTGAAACCGCGGCTGCCGTCGGCGCCGGTTTCCAGCACCTCGGAGCCGAGGATGTCGGCCGGCATCAGGTCGGGGGTGAACTGGATGCGCTGGCCCCTCAGCCCCATCACCGTCGACAGGGTCTCGACCAGCCGGGTCTTGCCCAGGCCCGGCAGCCCGATCAGCAACCCGTGACCCCCGCAAAGCAACGCCGCGAGCGCCAGGTCGACCACCTGTTCCTGCCCGATGAAGCGACGGGTGATCGAGGCGCGCGCGGCGCCGAGCTTTTCCTCGAGCGCGTCGATCTCTTGCAGCAGACCGGCGGTATCGGACATGGCGGGGCTCTCCTGATGTTCGTATATAACCCCAAGTGTATAGCGCGGCGCGCAAATGGCAAAAGCAATGAGCAAGGAAATGGTCACGACCCCGTCACTGCAAAGCCTGGCCGAGGCGGCGGAACGCGCCCGCGCAAGGGGACGCCCGCCGGTGCACCTGTGGAACCCCGATTTCACCGGCGACATCGACATGCGCATCGCTCGCGACGGCACCTGGTTCTACCAGGGCACGCCGATCCGGCGGCCCGAGATGGTGGCGCTTTTCGCCTCGATCCTGCGGCGCGAGGGCGACCGGCATTTCCTCGTCACCCCGGTGGAAAAGGTCGGGATCGCGGTCGAGGATGCGCCGTTTCTGGCCGTCGATGTCGAGGCCGAGGGCGGGGGCAGCGAACAAGAGCTGACCTTTGCCACCAACCTGGGCGAGCGGACGACCGCCGGTCCGGACCACCCTATTCGGGTCGAGATCGACAAGGAGACGGGCGAGCCCGCGCCCTATGTCACGGTGCGCGACGGGCTGGAGGCGCGGATCGACCGCAAGAGCTTTTACCGGCTGGTCGAGCGGGGCTGCCACCGGGACGGCTGGTTCGGCCTGTGGTCGGGGGGCGTCTTCTTTCGCGTGATCGCGTCGGAGGCGATGGGTTAGCGGGTCGCGTTTGATCGGGAACGGTTCGAAGGCGGGCACGCGACCGCCCGGGTGGGCGCGGAACGCGCCCGCCGTGGGGCGGGCGGTCGCGTGCCCGTCGCTGGCGCGACGGGCGGGTGATTCCCATTGAACGCGACATGCTATAGCGCTGGATGAGTTCAGTCGGAATCGCCATTCGTGTTCGTTTCCGGGGCATTAGCCCCGGATCGCGCCCCGACCCCGCCCCCGTCACGCCAACGGCGTGCCTTCGGCACGACGGCGGGCGCGACCCGGCCCACCCTCGGGGCTGGGCGCGATCCTCACGTTGAAGTGCTGGTTCGATCGCAAGTCATCCAGGTCATCCCTCTTCAGTCGGCCCCCTCACCCCCAGCCGTCGGTCCAGTCGTCGAAGGCCGGCTCGAGCCGGTTTCGGCGGAAACGCTTCCAGCGGACGCGGATCGCCCAGAAGAGCGCGAACAGCACCGTCAGCAGCACGATGTTGAACCACGGTACGATCCGGGTGTCGGGGCCGTCGACCCGCCACAGCTCGACCGCGTTGGGATAGATCGACAGGAACTCGTTGCGCCAGCCATAGTGCCGCAGCGCCACCCATTTGGGGTTCTCCTCGGCGGACCTCAGATCCGTCGCTTCGGCCTGCAGGTTCGAGGTGTCGAACTTGAAATAGGGCGGCCAGCCCCAGCCGGTATCCTCGTTCCGGTAGACCATGACGCCGCCGGAGGCGCGCACCGTCTGGATGAAAAAGATATCGCGGTTGGGGGTGCCCTCGGCCTCGCCGGTGCCCTGATTGGCCCAGAAGATCGCGTTCTCGCCGAAATCGACGCGCTTTTCGTAGGTGTCGGTGATGCGCACGATGTCGGTCTGCGGCAGGGTGTAGTGCAGGAACGCCCCGACGACGAGCCAGAAGAGCGCGATGAACCCCCATTTGACATAGACCATGACGTTCGCCCGCTCCGTTTCGCATCGTGCTCGCAAGCCATATAGGCATTTGCGGGCCGGGGCGAAAAGGGATCGCGGCGCCGCGCCGCGATTTTCTTGCAAAGGCAGGGGGGCGCGCTACGATGCGGGCGCGGCGGGCCGAGGGACCCGGCGGCAGGCGATTCAACAAGAGGATTTCACGATGAGGATACTGGCAGCCGCGGCGGCGGTGCTCTTGGCGGCGCAGCCGCTGATGGCGGACGAGATTTCGGATACGCTGCAAAACGCGCTCGACGCCTATCAGGAAGGCGACGCGCAATACGCGCTCGAGGAACTCGATTACGCGCGCCAGCTGCTCCTGGCGCTCAGGACCGATGCGCTGGTCGAATTCCTGCCCGCCGCGCCCGACGGCTGGACCCGCGAGGTCAACACCGAGATGAACGCGGGCCTGTCGATGATGGGCGGCGGCACCGGGGCCGAGGCCACCTATGAGGGTGAGGGCCAGCGCATCACCATCACCATCATGGCCGACAACCCGATGGTGGGCGCGATGGGCGGCATGATCGCCAACGCCGCCATG
>CAZNMK010000275.1:0-4456 GCA_964574045.1 uncultured Roseovarius sp.
CCGATTTCATCCCGCTGGTGCTGCAGGAGGCGATCGACAAGGGCTATTACGACGAACTCATCCCCGTCGCCGGGGCCGTGGGCATCGACTGGGCGCGCAAGCTGGCCGCGCGCGAGGGCATCTTTACCGGCGTCTCGGGCGGGTCGACCTTTGCCGTCGCCATGCAGATCGCCGAACGCGCCGCGCCCGGCACGGCGATCCTCGCGATGCTGCCCGACACCGGCGAACGCTACATGACGACGCCGCTGTTCGAGGGTATTCCCGAGGGCATGACCGAGGAAGAGGCGGAAATCTCGCGCTCGACGCCGGGCTATCAGCTCTGACGCCGGGTCACCGCCGGCATCCTACCGCGAGGAACTGTTCTATCTTGTTTGCATCGTCCGGCCCGCATGCGGGCCGGGCATGCGCCCGCCCGCCCCACGGCGGGCGCATTCGCGCCCACCCGGGCGGCCGCATGCCCTCTGGTCGCTATCGAATAGATCCGAACCGACGCAGTCCTGCAAGAAACTCAGCCGCCACCCTGCCCCGCCCCGCCACGGTGCGTCAGCGTCTCGATGGCGTTGGCCAGGTGCACCTCGGCAATGGCCGCGTCGCCGCGCGCCACGCGGTCGCGATGCGCCTCGGCCAGCACCTCGGCATGGGTCGCGCCCTCGGGCGGCTCGAAGCGGTAGCAGGCCAGCTCGATCAACAGGCCCAGCGGCTCGCGGAAATAGATCGAGTCCATGAAACCGCGGTCCCTGGGCGCGGAATGGGCGATCCCGCGCGCCTTGAGCCGTTCCTCGGCCAGGGCGAAGGTGGCGCGGCTGACATTGAACGCCAGGTGATGCACGCAGCCCGGATCGGCGGGCGTGCGGCGATGCACCGGCTTGCGCCCCTCGTCGGTAAAGACCGTGATCAGCCGCCCGTCGCCCGGATCGAAGTAGAGATGCCCCTCGTCCGGGTTGTCGAGGTTGGGCTGCTCGAAGACGAAGGGCATGCCCAGCACCCCCTGCCAGAAGTCGATGGATGTCTGCCGGTCCGCGCCGGTGAGCGTGATATGGTGCACGCCCTGCACCTGAAGCCTTTGCATGCCGTATCTCCCTTGCTGAGGGAAATATCGGCCTCGGGCGGCCCGGGAACAAGGCATCGGGGCGTGCGCCGGCTGACAGCCGCCCTGCGCAGGCGCGCAGTCAGGCCCCGACCATGCCCATGATGCGATAGGTGTCGCGCAGGATCGGCGCGGCGATTTCGCGGGCGCGCTCGGCGCCCCGCGCCAGGATGCGGTCGATCTCGGCCGCGTCCTGCATCAGCCGCCCCATCTCGGCCGAGATCGGCGCAAGATGCGCCACGGCGAGATCGGCGAGCGCCGGCTTGAACTCGGCAAAGGGCCGCCCGCCCATCTCGGCCAGCACCGCCTCGACGCTTGCACCCTTGAGCGCGGCGTAGATATTGACGAGGTTGCGCGCCTCTGGCCGGGCCTCCAGCCCCTTCAGGGACTCGGGCAGCGGCTCGGGGTCGGTCTTGGCCTTGCGGATTTTCCTGGCGATGGTGTCGGCATCGTCGGTGAGGTTGATCCGGCTCATGTCCGAAGGGTCGGATTTCGACATCTTCCTGGAACCGTCGCGCAGGCTCATCACCCGCGTCGCCGCGCCCTCGATCACCGGCTCGGTGACGGGAAAGAACCCGACCCCGTAATCGTGGTTGAACTTGCGCGCGATCTCCTGCGTCAGTTCCAGGTGCTGCTTCTGGTCCTCGCCCACGGGCACATGGGTGGCGTGATAGACGAGGATGTCGGCGGCCATCAGCGCCGGATAGGCAAAGAGCCCCAGGCTGGCCTGTTCGGCATGCTTGCCGGCCTTGTCCTTGAACTGGGTCATCCGCTTCATCCAGCCCATCCGCGCGACGCAGTTGAAGACCCAGGCCATCTGCGCGTGCTCGGGCACCTGCGACTGGTTGAAGAGGATCGAACGTTCGGGATCGAGCCCCGAGGCGATGAACCCGGCGGTCAGCTCGCGCGTGGCGTGGCGCAGCGCGTCGGGATCCTGCCAGACGGTGACGGCATGGAGGTCGACCACGCAATAGATCGACTGGATGCCGGTTTCCTGCGTTTCGGCAAAGCGTTTGAGCGCGCCCAGGTAGTTGCCCAGATGCAGGTTGCCCGAGGGCTGGATGCCGGAAAAGACACGCGGGGTATGAACCGCCTCGGCCATTGGGGAACTCCGTCTGGAATTTGTCGCCGGCCTCGCTTACTTGTGGCCGCGCATGGCGTCAAGGAGAGCCCGCATGACCCGTCCCGCCGATCCCGGCCCCGGATACCACGGCCCCGTCAACCCGCTGCCGCTGACGGTGGTGGCTCTGGTGGCGGCAATGGCCATCGTCGAGGGCGCGTTCGCGCTGGGCGCACGCGGCCTGATCGGCGGCCCAGGCGCGGTGGGCTGGCGGGCGGCCGCGATCCAGGATTTCGGGTTTTCCAACCGCGCCGTCGGCTGGATGCTGGAAAACGGCGTGCTGCGCGCCGACTACCTCATGCGCTTTTTCACCTATCCGTTCGTGCATGCGAGCTTCACCCAGATGATCTTTGCCGCCGTGCTGACGCTGGCGCTGGGCAAGTTCGTGGGCGAACGGATGCCGCAATGGGCGGTGCTGGTGCTGTTTTTCGCCTCGGCGGCGCTGGGGGCGCTGGTTTTTGCGCTGATCGTGCCCGACGGCCCCGGCCTGGTGGGCGCGTTCCCGGGGGTCTACGGGCTGATCGGCGGCTTCACCTGCCTTTTATGGCTGCGGCTGGGCGAGGTCGGCGCGCCGCAATACCGCGCCTTTTCCCTCATCGGTCTGCTTTTGGGGCTGCAGCTCGTCTTTGGCCTCGTCTTCGGCAGCGGGCTGACGTGGGTGGCCGATCTCGGCGGGTTCGTCTGCGGGTTTTTCGTGTCGTTCCTGCTGGTTCCCGGCGGCTGGGCACGGCTGCGCGCGAAGATCCGGCATCGCTAAAGGATCGTCCAGTAAATCTGCAACGCTCCGGCGAACAGACCGAGGGCAGCCCCCACCCGGGGGGGCGGTCGGGGGCTGCCCGGCGGTGCCGCCGGGCGGGATAGGGATAGGAGGTGATTCAGGTTTTCTGGCCGGTGATCTAGGCGCGGCGCCTGAGCGCGGCGCGGAACTCCGAGAGGCGGAACGCGCCCAGCGCCTGCCCGATCAGGGCATAGCTGACGACGCCCGCACCGACCAGCACCAAGAGCGCCAGCCAGCGCCAGCCGCCCAGGGCAAGGAGCGGCATCAGCAACACCGAGACGCCCCACAGCACCGCCCCCATCGCCAGCGCCGCCACGCAGATGCGCCAGGCGCGGCGGCGAAAACGGTCGTCGAACCGGGCGACATCGCCAAAGGGCCGGGCGCCGCGCGCCAGCTGCCAGACCATCACCCAGCCGGCAAGGGTGGTGGCGATGGCCGCCGCGATCCAGCCCACGGCGTAGGCCAGCCCCACCGCCACCGCGGCATTGACGACCATCGCCACGACGGCAAAGCGGAACGGGCTTTTCGTGTCTTCCCGCGCGAAATAAAGCGGCTGCAGCAGCTTTTGCAGAACGAAGGCCGGCAGCCCCAGCCCGTAGATGGCCACCGCCAGCGCCGTGGCGGCGGTATCGTCGGGCCCGAAGGCGCCGCGCTCGAAGAGCACCGAGACAAGCGGCAGCGGCACCGCCACCAGCGCCACCGCCGCCGGCACCGTCAGCGCGAGCGAAATCTCGCCCGCCCGCGAAAATGCGTGGCGCGCGCCGGCGTCGTCGCCCGCCTTGAGCCGCCGCGAAAGATCCGGCAACAGCACGATGCCCACGGCGATGCCCACCACCCCCAGCGGCAGCTGATAGAGGCGGTCGGCCGAATAGAGCCAGCTCACCGCCTTGTCGTAGTTCGACGCCACCAGTTGCCCGACCAGCAGGTTGATCTGCACCACCCCGCCCGCCAGCGCCGCGGGAATGGCGATGCGCACCAGCCGCGCCATTTCGGGCGTCCAGCGCGGGCGCACCGGGCGGACCCGCAGCCCCGCTCGCGCCGCCGCCACCCACACCAGCCCGAGCTGTGCCACCCCGGCAAAGGGAATGGTCCATACCAGCGCCCGCGCCACCGCGCCGCCCAGCGCCCAGGCGGCCGCCATCGCCGCGACCAGCATCACATTGAGCAGCACCGGCGCCGCGGCGGCGGCGGCGAACCGCCCGGCGGCGTTCAGCACCCCCGACAAGAGTGCCGCCAGCGAGATGAAGAAGATGTAGGGAAAGACGATGCGCCCGAATTCCACCGTGATGTCGAAACGTTCGTCGCCCCAGAACCCCTCGGCGGTGGCAAAGACCAGCGCCGGCATGAATACCATCGCCAGCCCCGTCAGCGCCAGGAGCACCAGCGCCAGTCCCGACAGCGCCAGGCCGGCGAATTCCTCGGCGCCCTCGCCCGCCTCCAGCCGCTTGGAAAACATCGGCACGAAGGCGGC
>CAZNMK010000276.1:0-4449 GCA_964574045.1 uncultured Roseovarius sp.
CTGCCGGCGGCTGGATCACCTGCGCGCGGATCGGGCGATCACGATATAGGATCGAGACCGAGACGATGGGCTTCTTGGTGCTGAGCGTGGTCGAGGCGGCGGAGGCGATCTGGTTGCCGAGGTCCTTGATCTCGGTCTGGCTCAGCGGGCTGCCCAGAGCACGCATGAAGTGATCGCCCTGAAACTCTCCCCAAACTTGTCCGTCAGGATTGATGCAGATCTCGATCGTGTCGTCGCGCAGGACCTCGGAGCCGAAACGGTCGAGCGACGCTTCCAGATAACTTGCGGCCATGTCAGAAGATCTCCAGGTCGCGGTCGACCATGACCGTGATCCGGGTGCCCTCATCGACATGGATCACGGGCCGGATCGCCAGATAGTCCTGTATCACGCTTTGCGTACTATCGCGCAGGTCCGTGCCGACATCGCTCGCAACATCGGCCGCCGCTTCGCTGTCGATTTGGCCCGCTGCAGCCGCAGGCAGGGCGCCGATCAAGGAGATCAGCGCGGCGGAGCCGAAGCGTTGCGCGAAACGGGTGTCGACAAACCCCGTGGTGCCAGTACGGCCGAGTTCGTCTCCACCGAAGGCGCTGATCTGCACGGTCTGATTATCGGGCAAGATGATCCGGTCCCATGCTACCATGACACGCGATTGGGCGAGTGCGACATCGGAGCGATAGCGCCCGATCAGCCGCGCGCCGCGCGGGATCAGGATACGCGTTCCATCGAAAGAATGGACGTCTTCCGAGACGATGGCGCGGATCGCGCCGGGCAGTGTGCTGTCGAGGGCCGTCTCTGTCACAGCCTGAATCATGGTGCCCTGAACAACCGTGTTCGATGGGTTCGCGATCACTTCGGCACGTGTCACCTGCGCAGGTTGTGCGCCCGAACGAACAAAGGCTTCATCTGCATTCAGACGTGCGGCTTCCAGCGTGTTCTCCCTATCCGCACCCGCGCCCATCCCGGAGAACGCGATCATAGGAGACGCGATACGCTCTGCGCGGGCCTCAGCTTCAGCAGCGCGCCGCCTTTCGAGTTCGGCCAGCCGCAATTCTTCTTCACTTGGTCCCAATGAGGTCGGCTCTGGTGGTGCAAGGCGTGCAAGTTCCAAGTCCATGCGCAGCTGATCCAATTCGCGATCCCGCTCGGTCAGTTGCCGCTCAAGGGCACGCTGAGCCTCGGCGGATGCTTCCTGTAAGGTGGCAATTTGCGCCGTCAGGTCCGCAATAGCCTGCTCCGCCCCGTTGTCCGCGGCCTCGGCCGGTCTTGCGCGCAGTTCCTCGAGTTCCGCTCTCAATGTCGCAAGACTTTCCATCAGCGCGAGTTCCGACTCGCTCGGACCTATGTCCGCAGGCGGGGCTTGGCTGGGCTCCGGGGCAGAAATCGGCGCCAGATCTCCGAATCCGGGGCCGCTGCTCTGGAACTCCTCCGGCGCGGCGGTCGCCATTGGTGCTTCTGCTGACGGCTGCAGGGCAGCCCATGCCAGACCGCCTGCTGCCGCGATGCCGACGACCCCAAGGATCGCGGCAAGCGGCGCAGGCCGCTTGCTTGCCTTCGCTTTGCCTGTCGAGCCTTCGAGAGCCGCGAGGCGCGCGGCGAGGTCTTCCGAACCTTCGGTCATGATGTGGCCTGCCCTGCGTCCTGGACGCAAACCACCTCTTCGCCAAGGCGAAGAACCCATTGTCGGTTGACGCCAGACACGCGGATGACGCCGTCACTTGAGGTGTGGCTGTTCACCGCGCGTTCCCTGCCGTTCGAATATCGGAAGATGGCGGGAACCGGCGCATTCCGTGCGAACCGGAAATACGTGAAGGTACCATCATCCCAGATGGCCGTCGGCGTGAACTCTTCTCGGGCACTGACCGCATAGTTTGCATTCGGCGCACCGGCCGCAACCGCCCTGGTGGGTTGCACGCCGTTTTCAGGATAGCGGAACTGCACGACATAATGTGGCGTCTCCCGGGCTTCGACGACATGGAAGTAGTAGGAGCGGCGGTTGGTGTAGACGGTGATGTTGGTGGCGATGCCAGATGCTGTCGGCTTGATGGCGAAGGCACGGCCACCCGGGACACCGTCGAATTGAAAACCGACCGTGTCACCGGCGATGATCGAGCGGATGGTTTCGCCCTCACCAAATTCGACTGTGGTGACGCGGGTCAGGGTTGTGACGACACGGTAAACCTGGCCTTCAGTCCAGGTCGCCACGCGCACGCGATTGTCGTGAGAGCCTGGGCGGGGCGTGGTCTCGGCCAAGGCAGTCGTTCCCGCGAGCGCGAGAAATCCGGCAGCCAACAGCGTAGTGATTGCAGTGTGAGTCATTCGGAACGGTCCGATCGGATGGCATATTGGGTGACGGTGAAACCGAAAGGGTTTTGCCAGACGTCGTCGATCGCGCGGGTCCGCTCCGGCCGGAATTCGAACATCAACGTGGCAGTGAACGATCCATCTTGTACCCCTTGCGGGCTTGTCAGACGCTTTCTGAGCCGGACCTGGGCGCGGTTTTCGCCAATAAGGGTGATCGAGGCGATCTCAACGGCCATCTCGGCGGTAGCTCCGTATCGCGTCGGCGGATAGCTCTCCTGCCCAGATGTCCACATGGCGCGCATGCTGGCCTCGGCTCCCCCGGAAGACTGTGACAGGACGCGGCGAACACGAAGATCGTTGTCGAGCTGGTTGTAAGTCTCGCGGTCGAGAAGGTAGCGGTAGATTTGAGCCTCGATCACGGCTGGCCGTTCGGCAAGGGACACGGTTTCAACCGTGGCATTGGGGAGCGCCATCCCGGTCGCTGGATCGTAGGGCACAACCACGGGAGGCGGCGTCTCGACCATCAGCGCGACAGCCGCAGCCGTCAAACAGCCGAATACGCCAAAGCCTGCCCCGGAAAGGCCGATCATCCGCCAAAGCTGTTCCCGGCGCAGGGCACCGTAGACAAGTTCCTCTTCCACGAGTTCGCGCGCGCTCATCACCCCTGCCCCACTCACGGCTCAAGATCCGGCAAGGTGAAGTCCATGTAGCGGCGCTCTTCGGCAACGGTGGCGGCGTCAACCACGCCTGCATTGCCTGCGCCGAGGGTTTGGATCGCTTCCAGCTCCCACATCCGGGTCATGGCGATAGCGAGTTCCGCCGTGACGCGCGTGTTATGATCCATCGAGGCTTTGAGATCCTCCATGTCCGGGATCATCTCGACCAGACGTTCCACCCGTTCGAGAGACTGTTCCGCCTCTGCGTGGCTGTTCTGCGCCGCTGCCGACATCACAGCCCCTGTGGTTGCCCGCGTGGCCACGCCTTCAGCGCCCGGATTGCCACTGGTGGCGATTTCGCGGAGTGAATCTTCGTCGAACCCGGCGCTTGCCAGCGCCTGTTCCATCTGCGTGCGCATGGGCCCAGCATTGGGCCCGATAAGAGCGCTCCAATCGCCCGCCTGGATGCCTCGGATCAGGCCGGGGATGTCTTCGAAGTTGGCTTGAAGCAAGGTGTCGAGGTCCCCGCCCATGGCGAGCCCGAGGATGCTGCGCGGCCCGGTGAGCGAGGCATACATCTCGTTCAGCTGATCGAGCTGGCTTTGCAGCATGTCCAGTTGCTCCAACGCATTGTCCAGAAGATCGGTCTGGATCCCGAAATCCTGCAGCATCTGCTGAAGCTGGCGGATTTCCTGGGCAATGTTCTGGGTGTCCACCGTGGGCACACCCTGTGCCGCGGCAGGTCCGGTGACATTGAGGGCAAGCGCGAGAGCGATGCTACCGGCGAAAAGGGAACGGGGCAGGCGCAGGTTCAACGCAAATCCTCCTGACTGAAATCCATGAATTGCCGCTCGGCAGCTTGCGCTGCCGCTAAGGCGATCTGCTCGGTGCTGAGTGGCTCGGTTCGGGCGGCCTTGATCCGGGTCCGGATTGCGACCAGCCGGGCCAGTTCGGCCCGGGCATAGGTATTAAGCGCGATGGCCTCGTGGAGATCTTCTGTTTCACCAATGCGGGTGATGATATCCTGAACCCGCAGGGCGGCGGCACGGACAGAGACCAGCGAATAGTCGCCATAGACGCCTGCGCCGTGGGCCGAGAGGCTGAAACTCGCGTTGGCGAGGAGCACAGGGTCGATGGTGCCGAGCGCGTCGATGCCGCCTACGGCCGCGAGGTAGTTGTTGTACTGCTGCGGGATCACCACCACATAATGCTGGGTTTCCGCGAAGGGTGGCACACCGCCATAATCCTGCACATTGCCCGGCCCGGCGTTATAGGCGGCGAGCGCATGGATAATGTTGCCATCGAACATGTTCAGCATTTGTGCGAGGTATCGCGCACCGCCGGTGACCTGCAGATAGGGATCGTCGTAGTAGGCCGGGTAGATCCCGAGATCGCCCGCGGTACCGGGCATGATCTGGGTAAGTCCGAAGGCCCCCACGGGTGAGCGTGCCCCGATCTGGAAACGGCTTTCCTGCCAGATCAGCGCCTGCA
>CAZNMK010000277.1:0-4407 GCA_964574045.1 uncultured Roseovarius sp.
GATCAGCCCCGAGGCGGCGGCGAGGATATGCGGGGTCGAGCGATAGTTCTGTTCCAGCCGGATCACCTGGGCGCCGGGGAAATCGCTCTCGAAGCGCAGGATGTTGCCGACCTCGGCGCCGCGCCAGCCATAGATCGACTGGTCGTCGTCGCCCACGCAGCAGATGTTGCGGTGCCCCGCTGCCAGGAGGCGCAGCCACAGGTACTGGGCGACGTTGGTGTCCTGGTATTCGTCCACCAGGATATAGCGGAACCGGCGCTGGTACTGCGCCAGCACGTCGGCATGGGTCTGAAAGATCGTCACCATGTGCAACAGCAGATCGCCGAAATCGACCGCGTTCACCTCGGCCAGCCGCGCCTGGTACTGCGCATAGAGCGCCACCGCCTTGCCGTCATAGGCCGAGGCTTCCGCAACCGGCACTTTGCCCGGGGTCCATGCGCGGTTCTTCCAGCCGTCGATGACGGCGGCCAGCTGGCGCGCGGGCCAGCGCTTGTCGTCGATGCCCGCCACCCGCACCAGCTGTTTCAAGAGCCGCAGCTGGTCGTCGGTATCGAGGATGGTGAAGTTCGATTTCAGCCCGGCGAGTTCGGCATGCCGCCTGAGCAGCTTGGCGCAGATGGCGTGAAAGGTCCCCAGCCACGGCATCCCCTCGACCGCCTCGCCCAGCATGCGGCCGACGCGCTCCTTCATCTCGCGCGCGGCCTTGTTGGTAAAGGTCACGGCGAGGATTTCATGCGGGCGCGCGGCACGGGTGGCGAGGATATGCACCATCCGCGCCGTGAGCGCGCGGGTCTTGCCGGTGCCGGCGCCGGCGAGCATCAGCACGGGGCCGTCGAGCGCCTCGACCGCCGCGCGCTGCGCGGGGTTGAGCCCGTCGAGATAGGGCGCCGGCCGCGCCGCCATGGCGCGGGCGGAGAGGCTGGCGCCCCGGTCGGTTCGGTCGGAACTGCTCATGCCGGGCAGAATAGCGCGCGAGGGTGCCGAGGGAAAGCCCGCGTTCGCCTTATGTTCCGCGCCATCCCCGCTTTCCTTCGCCGCCCCGGCGGTCTATCGACGCACGCATGGTCGAGATGCTGCTCTATGCCGCCCTTGCCGGCACGATGATCCCGCTGGGCGGCTGGCTGGCGCGCTACGAGGCGATCTCGCCGCGTTGGCTGGAGACCGAGCTGCGCCACAGCGTCATCGCCTTGGGCGCCGGCGCGCTGCTCAGCGCGGTGGCACTGGTACTGGTGCCGCAGGGGGCGGCCAGCCTGCCGGGGCTGTGGCCGATCCTGTGGCTCGGGCTAGGCGCGGCGGCGATGGCGGGGATCGACCTGTGGGCCGCGCGCCGGCGGCTGCGGCGTGCGCAGCTGCTGGCGATGCTGAGCGACTTCGCCCCCGAGGCCCTGGCGATGGGGGCGCTCTTTGCCTCGCGCCCCGCCGACGCGCCGCTGCTGGCGCTGATCATCGGGCTGCAGAACCTGCCCGAGGGCTTCAACGCCTATCGCGAGGCCGGCGAAACCCACCCCTGCGCCCGTCCCGATCATCGGCTGCGCAGCTTTGCCCTGCTCGCCCTCGTGGGTCCGGCGGCCACGCTGGCGGGGTATTACCTGCTGGCCGGCGTGCCGCAGGCGACCGGCGCGATCATGTGCGCCGCCGCCGGCGGCATCCTGTTCCTGATGTTCCAGGACATCGCCCCGCAGGTGCGGCTGAAGAACCGGCTGGCGCCGCCGATGGCGGCGATCGCGGGCTTCGCGCTGGGGCTGGCGGGGCACATCATCGTCGCGGGCACTGAGACGGGGCCGCCAGGCCGGGGCCGCGGCGGGGCGCCGGCGGCGTCAGACCTTCATCCGCTGGCCCCCGGGATCGTAGAGCGGCGCCAGGCTCGCCGTTGCGGGAATCTTTGTGCCCATGACGTCGATCTCGTAGGCCGAGGCCAGCAGCTCTGCCGCGCTTTCGCCCTTGCAGGGGACATAGCCCATGCCCACGGCGCCGCCCAGATGGTGGCCATAGGCGCCCGAACTGAGATACCCCACGATCTCGCCGTCGCGCAGAAGCGGCTCGTTGTGATAGACCAGCGGCTCGGGATCGTCGAGCAGGAGCTGGACCATCCGCCGCTCGGGGCCGGTGGCCTTGCGCGCCTCGACCGCCGCCTTGCCGATGAAATCGGGCTTGCCGAGGTCGACCGCGAAACCGAGCCCGGCGTCGATCACATGATCCTCGCAGGTGATGTCGTGGCCGAAATGGCGAAACGCCTTTTCGATCCGGCAGCTGTCCATCATGTGCATGCCGCACAATCTGAGCCCGACATCCTGCCCCGCCTCCCAGAGCGTCTCGAAGACATGGCCCGCCATGTCGGCGGAGACGTAGATCTCCCAGCCCAGCTCGCCGACATAAGAGACCCGGTGCGCCCGCGCCAGCCCCATGCCGATCTCGATCCCGCGCGCGGTGCCGAAAGGGTGCGCCGCGTTGGAAAAATCGCCGGGCGAGACCGCCTGCATCAGCTCGCGCGCCCGTGGCCCCATTACCGCCAGCACGCCCTCGGCGGCGGTCATGTCGGTGACGGTGACACGGGCTTCGCCCATGTGGCGGCGCAGGCGGGTCTCGTCCGCGAGCCTTGTCGCGGCGGGCGTGACCATGAGATACGCGGTCTCGGAAAGCCTGGTCACGGTCACGTCGGCCTCGATGCCGCCCGCCGCGTTCAGCATCTGGGTGTAGACGATGCGCCCCACCGGCACCGACAGGTTCGCGCCGCAAAGACGGTTGAGGAACGCCTCGGCGTCCGGCCCCTCGATGCGAAGCTTGCCAAAGCTCGACATGTCGTACATGCCGACGTTCTCGCGCACCGCGCGGTGCTCGGCGGCGGCGTTCTCGAACCAGTTCTGGCGGCGCCAGGAATAGCGGTATTCGGGCGTCTGGCCCGCGTTCGCGAACCAGTTGGCGCGCTCCCACCCCGCGACCTCGCCCATCGCCGCGCCGCGCGCCAGCAGGTGATGATGAAACGGCGTGCGCCGCACCCCGCGCGCGGTGGCCTTTTGCCGGTAGGGGAAATGATCGGCGTAAAGCAGCCCCAGCGCCTCGGTCGCGCGGTCCGCGAGGTAGCGGCGGTTGCCCTGAAAGGGCTGCATCCGGGCGATGTCGACGTCGCCCAGATCGAAGGGTTTCTCGCCATCCTCCATCCACTGCGCCAGCGCCATGCCGGCGCCGCCCGCGCTCTGGATGCCGATCGAGTTGAAGCCGGCGGCGACCCAGACATTGTCCATCTCGGGACAGAGCCCGAGGTGATAGGCGTCATCGGGGGTAAAGCTCTCGGGGCCGTTGAAGAAGGTATGGATGCCGGCCTCGGCCAGCATCGGCATCCGCTTGCAGGCGGCCTCGAGGATGGGCTCGAAATGGTCGAAATCCTCGGGCAGCTGGTCGAACTCGAAATCGGGCGGAATGCCGTCGAGCCCCCAGGGCTTGGCGTTGGGCTCGAAGGCGCCGAGCATGATCTTGCCGGCGTCCTCCTTGTAATAGGCGCACTCGTCGGGCACCCGCAGCACCGGCATCCGCGAGAGCCCGGCGATGGGTTCGGTGACGATGTAGAAATGCTCGCAGGCCTGAAGCGGAACGTTGGTGCCGGCCATCCGGCCCACTTCGCGGCCCCACATGCCGGCGCAATTGACGACATGCTCGGCCTCGATCCGCCCCCGCGCGCTGTCGTCGTCGCTGACCCAGTCGATGGCCGTGACCCGCCGCCCGGCGCGGGTCATGCCGCTCACCCGGACGCGCTCGCGCACCACCGCGCCGCGGTCGCGCGCCCCGCGCGCCAGCGCCAGCGCGATGTTCGCGGGATCGGCCTGCCCGTCGGTGGGCAGCCAGACGCCGCCGGTGACGCCCGCAAGCTCGATATGGGGATAGCGCGCCTCGACCTCCGAGGGGCTCAGCTCCTCGACCGGGACGCCGAAGGCGCGCGCCATCGCGGCGTTGCGGAAAAGCTCCTCGCGGCGCTCGTCGCTCAGCGCGACCGAGATCGAGCCGACCTGCCGCATGCCGGTGGCGATGCCGGTCTCGGCCTCGAGCCCCAGGTAAAGCTCGGCCGAATAGCGCGCGAGCCGCGTCATGTTGGCCGTGGCGCGAAGCTGGCCGATGAGGCCCGCGGCATGCCATGTGGTGCCCGAGGTGAGCTGCTTGCGTTCGAGCAGCACCACGTCGCGCCAGCCCAGTTTCGTCAGGTGATAGGCCAGCGAGCAGCCGACGACGCCGCCGCCGACGATGACCACGCGCGCCTTTTGCGGCAGATCGTTCATGTCTAACCTCGTTTCTCAGATCAAGGAGCGGGGACTTTGCCGCCACACCCCTCGGATTGGTGCGGTTTGACGAAAGGTCTCGGGATGCAAAGAGGGCAGCGCCCGCCTGGGGGGCGGGCGGGCGCTGCCCGGCGGTGCC
>CAZNMK010000278.1:0-3131 GCA_964574045.1 uncultured Roseovarius sp.
ATGCCATCACGACGCATCGCGCGCTCGTGGAGGACGACTATTTTACGGCTGTCGATGATCTGAACAAGCGCGACGATACGGGCGCGGGGCATTTGGACGACGCCGGCTACGGCTCGGGCGTCTATTATCTCTATGCATGCGTGAATGTGGATCTGCTGGTCGAGAACCTTGGCTATGACGACGCCCTGGCGGCGCGCGGCATGGATGCGCTGGCGCGGGCGCTGGCCACCGCCACGCCGAAGGGCACGCAGAACAGCTTTGCCCATCACCCGCTGGCCCGTTACATCCGCGCCGAGCGCGGCAGCCGCCAGCCGCGCGATCTCTCGGGCGCGTTCTTTCATCCGGTCGACCGGCGCCTGCACGAGCTTGGCGCAAACGACCTCGAAAGCGCGTCGATTATCGCGCTCGAGGACATGGCCGCAAAGCTCGATCGCGCCTATGGCCCCATGGCCGAGGCATCGTGCATCCTAAACGTGGGCGAAGGCCTGGGCACCCTAGACGAGATCGCCGCCTTCGCTGCCGCGGCGGTGGAGCGCCCGGCCGATGGTTGAGCATCTGGTCTTCACCCTTGCCGCCACGATGGTGAGCTTCGGCGACGTCGCCGGGCACGAGCGGCGAGGCTCATGGTCTTGGCCCGGCCGGTCGGCGATTCTGGGGCTTCTGGCCGCCGCGCAGGGCATCCGCCGCGATGGTGATTTCGCGGCGCTAGATCGGCTCTCGGTCGCGGTAGCGGTGTTCGAGGCGGGGGCGCCATTGCGCGATTTTCATACCGTTCAGACCGTCCCCACCGCCGCCGTGCGCCATCCGCAGGCCCGGCCCGAGGCGCTGTCGCGGGCCGGAGGATCGATCAACACCACGATAACCCTGCGCGATTACCGCCAGGGGGCTCTTTTCGGCATTGCCGTCACCGGCCCCGACCTCGCGGTTCTGGCAAAGGGACTCGAACGTCCGGCCTTTCATCTCTATCTCGGGCGCAAGAGCTGCCCGCTCTCGGCGCCGCTCGCCCCGCGCCTCGTCAAGGCCGACAGCCCCGAAGTTGCACTCACCGCCCTCACCCTGCCGCCCTGGCACACCGGGGCGACGGCGCGGCTGCTTTACGCCGAGGACGGCCCCGCCCAGCGCATCGAGATGCGCAATGACACCCCCCGCGACCGGCTAAAATGGCACTTTGCCCCGCGCGCGGTGCATGTGCGGGCGGTCGAGATCGCACCCGGGGCCGCCGCCTGATGCACCTGTCGCGCCTCACCCTGGCCCGTCGGCCCGATGTCGCGGCCCTGGGCCAGCTTCTGAACCCCGAACACGGTGGCCGGCGGGCCGATGCGCATCACCGGCTGATCTGGTCGGTCTTTGCCGGCGATGCCGACGCGTCGCGCGATTTCCTCTGGCGCGAGATCGGGCGCGGGCGGTTCATGGTGCTCTCGGCGCGGCCACCGGCGCAAAGCGCGCTGTTCGACCCGATCGACAGCACACCCTTCGCACCGGTTCTGGCGCCGGGGGACCGGCTTTCGATCGTCCTGCGCGCCAACGCCACCCGCACGGTAACCGGCGCCGATGGCCGCAAGCGCCACCGGGACGTGGTGATGGAGGCGCTTCACCCTATCCCAAGGGCCGAGCGGGCCGCGCGGCGCATGGACCTAGCGCAGGAGGCCGGCACGCGCTGGCTCAAAGGGCAGGGCGCGCGCGCGGGCTTTTCCGTATGCGCGGCCATGATCGGCGGCTACCGCGTGATCGAGGAGCGCGCACCCGGCCCCCGTTTCGGAGTGATCGACATCGAGGGGGTGATCGAGATCACCGACCCGGGTGCGTTTCTTGATCGCGTCGGCCGGGGCTTCGGCCGTGCCAAGGCGTTCGGTTGCGGACTCATGCTGATGCGCCGGGCGGGATGAGCACCGACGCCCCGGGCCTGCCGCCGCCGCAGCCGATTCCGCTCAGGGAACGGGCGGCGATGATCTTTGTCGAATACGCACAGCTTGATGTCGAGGACGGCTGTTTCGTGGCGATCGACGCGGGCGGCGTGCGTACGGTTATCCCGGTGGGCGGGGTTGCCTGCCTGATGCTGGAGCCCGGCACCCGGGTCAGTCATCGCGCCGCGGCGCTGGCGGCGCAGGCCGGCACGCTCCTGACATGGGTGGGCGAGGGCGCGGTGAGGCTCTATTCCGCCGGCCGCCCCGGCGGCGCGCGCGCCGACCGGCTGCTCTGGCAGGCGCGGATCGCGCTCGACGATGCCGCCCGGCTGCGTGTCGTCCGCAAGATGTACGAAATCCGCTTTGGCGAGGCGGCGCCGCAGCGCCGTTCGGTTGACCAGTTGCGCGGGATCGAGGGCGTGCGCGTGCGCGAGACCTACGCCCTGCTCGCCCGCAAATACGGCGTCGACTGGCGCCGGCGCCACTATGATCCCGGCGACTGGGAGGCCGCCGACCTGCCCAACCGGTGCCTGTCGGCGGCCACCGCCTGCCTGCACGGGCTCACCGAGGCGGCGGTACTGGCGGCGGGTTACTCGCCGGCGATCGGTTTTTTGCATACCGGCAAGCCGCTTTCCTTCGTCTATGACATTGCTGATCTGTGGAAAACGGTGACGGTGGTGCCCGAGGCGTTTCGTATCGCCGGTCAGGCGGCAAAGGGCAAGCTCGACATGCCGGCCGAACGTGCCGTGCGCCATGCCTGCCGCAACGCCTTTCGTCAGACGCACCTCTTGGAGAAGATCATCCCCCAGATCGAGGAGGTCCTGTCCGCCGGAGACCTGCCGCGCCCGAAACCGCCGCCGGAGGCCGCCGGCCCCGCCTTTGCCGACCCGGAGACAGGGCGGTGATGGTGATCGCCACCGCGAACGCTCCGCGCCGGCTGCGGGGGCGGCTCGCGGTATGGCTGCTCGAGGTGCGAGCCGGCGTCTACGTCGGCAACTACTCGGCCCGGACCCGCGAACGCATCTGGGATCAGGTCGCCGCCTATATCGGCGAGGGCGACGCGGTGATGGTCTGGACAGCACCGACCGATCAGGGCTTCGAGATTGCGACTGTCGGGCAAAACCGGCGCATGCCGGTCGACTTCGACGGGTTGAAACTGGTAGCGTTCTACCCAGTCGGCTCGTCGGAATCGCCACGCGCCGATGATGGCGGAAGCGATTCCGAACG
>CAZNMK010000278.1:3141-4406 GCA_964574045.1 uncultured Roseovarius sp.
GGTAGGCTCTTTGACAATCGAATTTTCATGGTGCATCAATCGGTTGCAGAAAGAGCGTTCCCCGCACACGCGGGGATGAACCGAAACGCACGCTGTTCCTTGTTCTGAATGCCACGCGTTCCCCGCACACGCGGGGATGAACCGTTGATTGGGTAGGTGGTCATCTGTCTATCTCCGCGTTCCCCGCACACGCGGGGATGAACCGTTCCTCACCCGCGTTGAGCGCGACGACGAGCAGCGTTCCCCGCACACGCGGGGATGAACCGTCGCCGAAACACAGTTGCAGCTGATTAACAAGGCGTTCCCCGCACACGCGGGGATGAACCGTACCTGGCCGTCAGAGACATGCCGGATGATGTGCGTTCCCCGCACACGCGGGGATGAACCGGAGCCGACGATGCCTAAACGTGTGCAGATGACGCGTTCCCCGCACACGCGGGGATGAACCGGCGAAGCGACTGATCGAATTGGCTTCGGAGAAGCGTTCCCCGCACACGCGGGGATGAACCGAAAATCCAATAAAATCAATGGCCGGAAATATGGCGTTCCCCGCACACGCGGGGATGAACCGGAGATCGGTCTTGCACCCATGCAGGCGCTGTCGCGTTCCCCGCACACGCGGGGATGAACCGAGATCGCAGACGCCATGATGAAAGAGAGGGCCGCGTTCCCCGCACACGCGGGGATGAACCGGACCCGGCAGAGGTGCGGGAAATCGTGCTGGAGCGTTCCCCGCACACGCGGGGATGAACCGGCCGAGGTGAAAGCACCCGGCAATATCAAGAAGCGTTCCCCGCACACGCGGGGATGAACCGAAAATAAAAACCGCTGATACAGGTGTCCTTAAGCGTTCCCCGCACACGCGGGGATGAACCGCCATCCCTCGGCGTAATCCTCGGCGGGCGACAGCGTTCCCCGCACACGCGGGGATGAACCGACATCAAGCGTCGATTGTATTTCGGCGGATGCGCGTTCCCCGCACACGCGGGGATGAACCGCCCTCCGCCAGCTCGACCGGCACGTCGAACACGCGTTCCCCGCACACGCGGGGATGAACCGACCTCATCGCCATCCCATCGCCATTCTACAAGGCGTTCCCCGCACACGCGGGGATGAACCGCCAGCCCCTGCTTGGAGGCAGTGCAAAATAATGCGTTCCCCGCACACGCGGGGATGAACCGACTGAGATCCGGGCCCTGTGCAAGCGGCTTCCGCGTTCCCCGCACACGCGGGGATGAACCGATACCCCTGCCAGCGCATCCACG
>CAZNMK010000279.1:0-4388 GCA_964574045.1 uncultured Roseovarius sp.
CGGGTGGGCGCGAATGCGCCCGCCGTGGGGCGGGCGGGCGCATGCCCGGCCCGCAGGCGGGCCGGGCGGGGTGAATTCGAAAGAATGCAACACGCACTAGCGCGTGCCACGTTCGATCGGAACCGCCCGTTCCGGGCCTGACCCGGGGCCCCGGCTCGGGGGCCGGGGCGCGCATGGGGGCGAGGGGCCGTGCCTCAGGCCAGCATGCCGCCGTCGCAGTCGTCGCCGGCCTCTTCCATCAGGCGGTTGAAATCGGGCACGGTGACGTGGCGCTTGCCCTCCAGCACGATCACCCCGTCCTTGCGCAGGGCGGATATCTGGCGGCTCACCGTTTCCAGCGTCAGGCCCAGGTAGTCGGCCATCGCCTCGCGCGTCAGCGGCAGATCGAAAGCCATGTTGCCGCTGGCCTTGCCGAAGGTCAGCGAGGCGTCGCGCCGGGCGATGATCGTGAGCAGCGAGGCGATCTTTTCGCGCGCGGTCTTGCGCCCCAGCACCAGCATCCATTCGCGCGCGGCATCGAGTTCGTCGAGCGTCATCTCCAGCAGGCGGTGGGCGATGTTCGGGGTGTTGCTCATCAGCTCCTCGAACGGCTTGCGGCGAAAGCAGCACATCACCACGTCCGAGGTCGCCACCACGTCGTAGACCGCCCTCTCGCGCCCCGGCCGGCCGACGAAATCGGAGGGCAGCAGGAGGCCCACCATCTGCGTGCGCCCGTCTTCCATCGCCTGGGTCAGCGTGGCGATGCCCGACACCACCGAGCCCACGAAATCCATCTGGTCGCCGGCCCAGATCACCGTCTGCCCGGCCTCGAAGTTGCGGTAGTATTTCACGCGGTCGAGCTGCGCCAGTTCCTCTGCCTCGCAGCGGGCGCAGACGGCGCGATGCCGGATCGGGCAATCGCCGCAATCGCGCGGAATTGCCTTGGTCTCTTCATTCAGCATGACAGAACCGCCTGGAATGTTGATCTGGGTCAAAGTTCGGAATCGACGCGCCTCTTAAAGCTAGCCTCATGGTCACGAAATCTCAACTGGGCAGGCTGGGTCTTTTCGACGCAAAGGTGCCCCGCTACACCAGTTACCCAACCGCGCCGCATTTCAGCCGGGATGTCGGGGCGGATCGGTTCACGCAGTGGATCGGCGCGATCCCGCCGGGCGCGCGGATATCGCTCTATGTGCACGTCCCGTTCTGCCGGCGGCTGTGCTGGTTCTGCGCCTGCCGCACCCAGGGCACGCAGTCCGACAAGCCGGTGATGGCCTATCTCGAAACCCTGCGGGCCGAACTGCGGATGCTGGCCGATCTTCTCCCCGAGGGGGTCAGCCTGTCGCGGCTGCACTGGGGCGGCGGCACGCCGACGCTGCTGGCCCCGCAGATGATGGCGGACCTTGCCGGCGCGATCCGCGAGGTGGCGCCGTTCGATGCCGATACCGAGTTCTCGGTCGAGATCGACCCGGGCGAGATCGACGGAGACCGGCTCGACGCGCTGGCGCGGGCGGGCATGAACCGCGCCTCGATCGGGGTGCAGGATTTCGACGAGCGCATCCAGGCCACCATCGGCCGGCTGCAGGGTTATGACATCACCAAGGCCGCCGCCGACGAAATCCGCGCCCGCGGCGTGGCCAGCCTGAATGCCGACATCCTCTATGGCCTGCCGCACCAGACCGGCGAACGCATCGCCGCCAGCGTGCAGAAGCTGCTGTCGCTCGAACCCGACCGGGTGGCGCTTTACGGCTATGCCCATGTGCCGTGGATGGCCAAGCGCCAGCAGCTCATCCCCTCGGACGCGCTGCCCACCCCCGAGGAGCGGCTCGACCTGTTCGACACCGCGCGGCGGCTCTTTCTGTGGGACGGCTACGACGAGATCGGCATCGACCATTTCGCCAAGCCCGGCGACGGGCTGAGTGTCGCCAAGGCCGGGGGCCGGTTGAGGCGCAACTTTCAGGGCTACACCGACGACACAGCCGAGGTGCTGATCGGCGTTGGCGCCTCGTCGATCTCGCGCTTTCCGCAGGGTTATGCCCAGAACGCGTCCGCGACCGGCGCCCACACCGCCGCCATCCGCGAGGGACGCTTTTCCACCGCCCGGGGGCATGTCTTTTCCGCCGACGACCGGATGCGCGCCCGCATCATCGAACAGATCATGTGCGAGTTCCGCGTCGATGCGGCCGAGATCCGGGACCGTTTCGGCATCGCGCGCGAGCGGCTGTCGGACATGCTGCGCAAGGTTGCGGACGGGTTCGAGGGGCTGGTCGAGGTTGCCGACGCGGGCCTTTTCATCCCGCCCGAAGCTCGGCCGCTCACCCGCATGGTCGCGCGCGGTTTCGACGCTTACCAGCTCGACAAGGCCGGCCACAGCTCGGCGATCTGAGACTCAGGTCGGATCGGTTTCATGCCCGCGCCCCGGCCACCGCGCCGGGGCCTCTCGTCGCGGTTGAAGGAGGCCCCGGGTCAGGCCCGGGGTGCGGGCGAGGAAGCTTCGTGTCGGGCGCGCCATGCGCTGTCTCAGCCCGCCACCTCCAGCGCCGCGCGCAGCAACTGACGCGCATATGGCGTCCGCGGGCGCTCGAACAGCTCCTCGGCGTCGCCGTACTCGACGATGTCGCCCTCCTTCATGACCGCCACCTTGTGGCTCATCGCCCGCACCACCGTCAGGTCGTGGCTGATGAAGATGTAGGCCAGCCCGTACTTCCGCTGCAGCCGTCGCAGCAGATCGACGATCTGCACCTGCACCGTCATGTCGAGCGCGCTGGTGGGCTCGTCCAGAACCAACAGCTTGGGCCGCAGGATCATCGCCCGCGCGATGGCGATGCGCTGGCGCTGCCCGCCCGAGAATTCGTGCGGGTAGCGGTGCATCGTGGCGGGGTCGAGATCGACCTCCTCCATCACCTCGGCCACCAGCTCGCGCGCGGGGCGGCCGCCGGGGTTGCCGTGCACGCCAAGCCCCTCGGCGATGATCTGCTCGCAGGTCATGCGGGGGGAAAGGCTGCCATACGGGTCCTGAAAGACGATCTGCATGTCGGCGCGCCGCCGCCGCAGCCGCCTTGTCGACCAGCCGTGCACCTCTTCGCCGTCGAACATCACCCGGCCATCCGATGCCGTCAGCCGCATGATCGCCAGCGCGAGCGTGGTCTTGCCCGATCCGCTCTCGCCGACAAGGCCCAGCGTCTCGCCCGCGCGCACCCGGATGGTCGCGTCGTTGACGGCCTTCACATGCCCCACGGTGCGGCGCAGGAACCCGCGCTGGATCGGGAACCAGACGCGCAGCCCCTCGGTCTCGATCAGGGCCGGCGCGCCCGCCGGCACCGGGTGCGGCGCGCCGGAGGCGCGCGCGTTCATCAGCTTGCGGGTATAGTCGTGGCGCGGATTGGCGAAGATCTCCGCCGTCGGGCCGGCCTCGACGATGGTGCCGTCCTTCATCACGCAGACCTTGTCGGCGATGCGTTCGACGATGCCCAGATCGTGGGTGATGAACAGCAGTCCCATCCCCTCGTCACGCTTGATGCGCGCCAGGAGCGCCAGTATCTGCGCCTGGATGGTGACGTCGAGTGCGGTCGTGGGCTCGTCCGCGATCAGGATGTCGGGCTTGTTCGCGAGCGCCATGGCGATCATCACCCGCTGGCGCTGCCCGCCCGACAGCTGGTGCGGGTAGTCCTTGAGCCGGCTTTCGGGGTTTCGGATGCCGACCGTTCTCAGCAGATCGACGATGCGCGCGCGCGCCGCCTCGCCGGTCAGCCCCTGGTGCAGTTCCAGGCTTTCGCGGATCTGCTTTTCCAGCGTGTGCAGCGGGTTGAGGCTGGTCATCGGCTCCTGAAAGACAAAGCTGATGTCGTTGCCGCGCACGCCGCGCAGCCGTGCTTCGCTCGCGCCGATCATCTCCTGCCCGCCGTAGCGGACGCTGCCGCTGACTTCGGCCGACGCCCCCAGGAGCGCCACGGTCGAGAGCGCCGTGACCGACTTGCCCGATCCGCTTTCGCCCACCAGTGCCACCGTCTCGCCCCGGTCGACGCTGAACGACACGCCGCGCACAGCCGCGACGGTGGCGCCGTCCTGGCGAAAGCTCACGCTCAGATCGCGCACCTCCAGCAGGCTCATTGAAAGGTCTTTCTGGGGTCGAAGGCGTCGCGCACGCCCTCGAAGATGAACACCAGAAGCGAGAGCATGATCGCAAAGGCGAAGAATGCGGTGAACGCGAGCCACGGCGCCTGCAGGTTCTGCTTGGCCTGCAGGGTCAGTTCGCCCAGCGACGGCGCCGACGACGGCAGCCCGAAACCGAGGAAATCGAGCGCCGCCAGCGTGCCGATGGTGCCGGTGACGATGAAGGGCAGGAAGGTGAGCGTCGCCACCATCGCGTTGGGCAGCATGTGGCGGAACATGATCGTCAGGTTCGACAC